>DAOWIX010000009.1 GCA_030640695.1 Deltaproteobacteria bacterium
CGATGCTTCATTTTGAGGATAAAGAGGGCCAGTTCGATTTTGAGCTGATTCAAAAGACTTTGCGTCTTGGAGCCTCCGGTGGAGCGGCCATGCCGGTAGAAATTATCAGAGGCTTCGAGGAGAAATACAAGTTGCAGATTCTTGAAGGCTATGGTCTTTCAGAGACTTGTCCGGTCGCCACTTTCAACCAGACCCACAAGCCTTGTAAGCCGGGTTCCATCGGTTTCCCGATTTGGGGGGTTGAAGTCAAAATTTTCGACTTGCAAGATCAGGAGGTTGCGGTTGGCGAAGTTGGTGAAGTTGTTATCAGTGGTCATAATGTCATGAAGGGCTATTACAATAAACCGGAGGAGACCGCCGCCGCCTTCAAGGGTGGCAAATGGTTTCATACCGGTGACCTAGGGACTATGGATGAAGAGGGTTTCTTCTATATTGTTGACCGGGTCAAAGACATGGTTATCAGGGGTGGCTTTAATGTTTACCCGCGTGAGCTTGAAGAGGTTTTGCTGACTCATCCGGCAATTTCGCTGGTCGCGGTTATCGGCATCCCCCATGAACAGCATGGCGAAGAGGTCAAAGCGGTGGTTGTTTTGAAAGAGGGGGCTACCGCCACCCCCGAAGAGATTGTCGCCTGGTCGAAAGAGCAGATGGCGGCCTATAAATATCCGCGTATTGTTGATATCAGGGATTCTTTGCCGATGAGTGCCACGGGGAAAATTCTCAAAAAAGATCTTAAAGCTGAAACAGCTTAAAAACAGATGATATTATCAGGAGAGTACTGTGATTAAGTTTCGATTTTTGTTTATTTCGGTGAACCTGTTGCTGTTTGTATCGCTCATATTGATCGGGCCGCTAATGGCCAAAAGCGGCGAACCACAACCGGCCCATCCGGCCTCAGTAGCCGCCAATAAAAAGATGATTGAGGGTCTCGACTTTAGTGACCGTCAGGATTTTATCGATTCGAAACGGGGCTTTATTGGTACCTTTGAACCGCTGGTCATCAAGGACGACAAGGGTGAGCCGGTTTGGGATATGCGTGGTTACAGTTTCCTTGCACGGGATGGGGCCGAAACCGTCAATCCCAGTCTCTGGCGCCAGGAGCAGTTGAACAATATTCATGGATTGTTCAAAATTCATGAAAAGATCTATCAGGTCAGAAATTTTGATCTTGCCCACATGACCTTTATCGAAAGTGATAACGGCTGGATTATTATCGATACGCTGCTGACCAAAGAGACCGCCAAGGCGGGGCTTGCGTTGGTCGATAAACATCTGGGTAAACGTCCGATCAAGGCGATTATATATACCCATTCGCATGCCGATCACTTCGGCGGCGTCAGGGGGCTTATTAGTGATGATGATGTAGCTTCAGGTAAGGTTAAAATTATTGCGCCCGAGGGTTTTATGGAACATGCGATTGCCGAAAATGTTTTAGCCGGCACAGTCATGAGTCGACGCGCCAGTTATCAGTTCGGCAATGTCGTCAAACCGGGCATCAAGGGTCAGGTTGGTGCCGGCCTTGGTAAGACTACATCGACCGGTACAATCGGGTTGATTCCGCCAACCGATACCGTCACTGAGACCGGTCAGGAGCTGGTCGTCGACGGGGTTAAGATTGTTTTTCAGATGGCCAACGGTTCTGAGGCCCCGTCCGAGTTTATCTTCTATTTTCCCGATTTTAAGGCCCTCTGCCTATCGGAGGTCACCTCGCACCATATGCACAATGTTGTGACTTTGCGCGGAGCTCAGGTGCGAGATGCTCTGGGTTGGAGTAAATATATCAACGAAGCTATCGGCCTTTTCGGCGATAAGGTGGAGCTTGCTTTTGCCTCGCATCACTGGCCGACCTGGGGGCAGGCCAATATCAACGACTTCCTTGTTAAGCAGCGCGATCTTTATCGTTTTATCCATGATGAAACCCTGCGTCTTGCCAATCTCGGCCTGACTCCGAAAGAGATTGCCGAGGAGATGAAACTCCCCGATTCCTTAGGGAAGAATTTTTCGGTACGCGGTTATTACGGAACCTTGAGTCACAATGTCAAAGCCGTATACCAGAGATATTTGGGCTGGTATGACGGTAATCCCGCTAACCTCAACCCTCTGCCGCCGTCAGCTGCGGGAAAACGTTATGTCGAGTTTATGGGTGGCGCTGAGAGCCTGCTTGAAAAGGCGCAAAAAGCGTATGATGCCGGTGATTTCCGCTGGGTTGCCGAGGTTGTAAACCACTTGGTTTTTGCCGATCCCGATAATTTTGAGGCCAGGAATTTGCAGGCTAATGCTTTAGAACAACTGGGTTATCAGGCCGAATCCGGGGTCTGGCGCAATGAATATCTGGGAGCGGCTTCCGAATTGCGGCATGGGGTTGCAAGCCCGGTGCGCATGCCGGTTACCGGCGGCGCCGATATCATGCGGGCCATGACTTTAGATATGCTCTTTGACTTTTTCGGGGTGCGCCTGAAAAAAGATAAGGTAGCGGGTCTGAAGCTTGCGATCAATATGGAATTTACAGACTTAAAGGCCAATTATGCCCTTGAATTAAGCAATAGCGTCCTCAATAACACAAAAGGCCGCGTCTTGAAAAATTCTGATGCCACCTACAAGTTGTCGATGCGTGCCTTTGGTGCACTTTTAGGGAAAAAGGCGACTTTTGCTGAACTGCTGCAATCAGGTGCGATCAAGGTCGAAGGGAACCCGAAAAGCTTGGGGATTATCCTGGCTAATCTTGAAAACTTTAATCCGTACTTCAATATTGTTAGTCCATGATTTTTTGGAGCTAGAAGTATAGTGATGGTAAATGATAATCAAGTGGGGGGCGTAAGTTCCCCTCATGTTTTTAAGGTTGATGAAATAAAATAACTGGAGCAGTGAAGATGATTTTAAATCCAAAAAAAGAGAAATATGACCACCTTGATCAACGTTCCCGCGAAATCATGCTTAAAACCATAGATTTTTTTGAGAATAAGGGGCTTGAAAAGATAAAAAGCGATTATCATGGGTCAGTCTGGTATTCGGATTTTCTCGATTTTGTTAAAGAGAATAAGATTTTTGCCACCCTGTTGACACCAACTCAGTACAGCAGCGATCCCGATGCTCGTTGGGATACGACCCGAAATAGTGACTACAGTGAAATTTTAGGTTTTTATGGTATCGAATACTGGTACACCTGGCAGGTGACAATTCTTGGTTTAGGTCCGATCTGGATGGGTGAGAATGAAGCGGTCAAGAAAAAGACCGCCGCCTTGTTGGAAGAGGGTGGTATTTTTGCCTTTGGTCTTTCCGAAAAAGAGCATGGCGCCGATCTCTACTCCTCGGAGATGAAGCTTAGCCCCCTTGCTGAAGGTGGTTATGTCGCAGATGGGAGCAAGTACTACATTGGCAACGCCAATGAAGCAGCTCTGGTCTCGACTTTTGCCAAGAACTCCGAAACCGACGAGTATGTTTTTTTCGTGGCTGACCCCAAACATGAAAACTATGATCTGGTTAAAAATGTTGTCGAGTGGCAGAGCTATGTCGCGGAATATGCTCTCCATGATTATCCGATCAGCGAGGCCGATATCCTTTCCACCGGTTCCAAGGCCTGGGACTCTTCACTGAATACCATTAATGTGGGTAAATTCAATTTAGGTTTTGGTTCTATCGGGATTTGCGCTCACGCTTTCTATGAGGCTATAAATCACGCCTCAAGCCGCAATCTTTACGGGAAATTTGTCACCGATTTTTCCTATATTCAGCAATTTTTTACAGATGCCTACTGCCGTTTGGCGGCCATGAAGCTCTTTGCTTCAAGGGCCATCGACTACATGCGCTCAGCATCTTCTGAAGACCGACGCTATCTGCTTTTTAATCCGATGGTCAAGATGAAGGTGACGACCCAGGGTGAAGAGGTGATCAATCTTCTCTGGGACGTTATTGCTGCTAAAGGCTTTGAAAAAGATGTCTACTTTGAAAATGCGACTTATGACATTCGGGCTCTGCCCAAGCTTGAGGGGACGGTTCATGTTAATATGGCCCTGATTATAAAGTTTATGGCCAACTATTTTTTCAATCCTGATGAGTTTGCAGAAATTCCTAAGCGTAACGATTCGGCTAACGATGATTTTCTTTTTAATCAGGGACCTACCAAAGGCTTAGGCAAGATTCGCTTCCATGATTCTAATCTCGCCTACAACAGTGTCAACCTGCCCAACATCAATATCTTCAAAGAACAGATTGAAGTCTTAAAAGAATTTCTCATGACGGCCAGGCCGAGTAAAGAACAGGCTCAAGATCTCGATTTTCTTTTAAGTTTAGGTGAGCTCTTTACACTCGTTGTTTATGGTCAACTTATAATTGAAAAAGCCAAGATCGAAAATCTTGATGATGATCTTTTAGACCAGATATTTGATTTCATGATCAGAGATTTTTCCAAATATGCGCTGCAGATCTACTCTAAAACCGGGAGTACCGAAAAGCAGATGGAGTTGTGTCTGGAGATGATTAAAAAACCGGCGGTAAATATGAACCGTTTCCAGAATGTATGGCAAAGTTATGTAAAAGTATTAAACAATACTTATGAGATGAATCCGTAAGCCAGTGGTGTCCTTAAATTCATTTTTTATAATGTTGTCGATTGATTCACGCAAGATCTAAAGGAGATTAAGATGGATTATAAGTTGTCTGAAGAGATGAAACTTTTACAGGATATGAGCTACAAATTTGCCAAAAGTGAGATTGCTCCTTTCTCTAGTGAATGTGATGAAGAGGAGAAATACACACCGGAAATCAATAAAAAAGCGGCAGATTTGGGTTTGGTGGGATGCTGGATACCGGAAGAGTATGGCGGCGCCGGTTTTGGGGTTTTTGGTAACGCCATTATTACCGAGCAGCTCTCCCGGATCGATATGGGTATCGGTTTAAATATTGTGGTTGCCCCTTTCGGTTGTGAAGCAATCTTGCATTCCGGTACTGAAGAGCAGAAGCAGAAGTACCTGCCCCCGATCTGTCGTGGGGATGTAGTTGGGGCCGGGGCCTTTACAGAACCCAATGCCGGGACTGATGTTTCCGGGGTGGCGACCCGGGCCGTCAAAGATGGTAGTGATTATATCATAAACGGTAACAAAATGTTTATTACTAACGGTACAGTCTGTGGTTTTATGGTGGCTTTGGTGATCACCAATCCAGAAGCCAAGCGTCGCCATGATCGTTTTAGTATGGTCATTATTCCGGCTGATCTACCCGGGATCACGCGAACCAAAATTAAAGGCAAAATGGGGATTCGGGCCAGTGATACGGCGGAATTGGCTTTTGAGGATGTTCGGGTTCCTCAGGAAAACCTGGTCGGCCAAGAGGGGCGGGGCTTTCACCAGGTGATGCACTTTTTTGACATGACCCGGATCATGGTGGCGGCTCAGGGTGTCGGCCTGTCCCAGGGCTGTCTTGATGAAGCCATACGCTATGCAAAAGAGCGCTCAGCTTTTGGTTCTCCGCTTGGTAACTTTCAGTTGACCCAGGCTAAATTGACCGAGATGGCAATTCGCACAGAAGCTGCCCGCAACTTGGTCTACAAAGCTGCCTGGCTCTATGATAATGGTACACCTGATTTCACGCTGGCGGCAATGGCCAAATATTTCTGTGGTCAGACGGCTGTCTTTTGTGCCAATGCCGCACTGGAAATTCACGGTGGCTATGGTTATATAAACGAATATAAAGTGCAGAAATTCTACCGCGATGCCAAGATTCTGGAGCTTTATGAAGGAACTAAAGAAGCGGAAATCATGACCATCGGCAAAACCCTGATGGCATCGTAAAAATCAGAGAGTGGAGATATAATGAAGGATTGTTTGTTTGAACCCATTACCATTAACCAGCTTGAGATAAAAAACCGCATCTATCTGCCAGCCATGCACCTCGGTATGGCGGTTGGCTTTGAAGTTACAGAGCAGATTTTAAATTTTTATGCCGAACGGGCCAAAGGCGGGGCCGGTATGGTTTGTGTGGGCTTTGCTACCGTGGATGAACTTTCCGGCAGCCCCCTGAATATTGGGGCCCATAAAGATAGTTTTATTCCTGGTCTGACCCGGCTTGCAGATACCATCAAAAACAACGGGGCCAAAAGTGCAGTTCAAATCAATCATGCCGGGCGCTACAACCCTTCATTTTTTATGAATGGTAAAGAGCCGGTGGCGCCCTCTCCTCTAGCCTCAAGACTGACCCATGAAACACCCCATGAGTTGACCCTTGATGAAATTAAAAAGACTATTGACGCCTTCGCCCAAGCTGCTCTTCGCGTCAAAACCTCCGGCTTTGACGCGGTTGAGGTGCTCTCCGGTACCGGTTATCTGATCTCCGAATTTTTATCGCCATTGACCAACCAGCGCAGCGATGTCTACGGTGGCAGTCTCGCCAACCGGATGCGCTTTGGGTTTGAAGTTATGGCTGCCGTCCGCGATGCCGTGGGCGTAGATTATCCCTTGATCGTCAGAATGAACGGCAATGATTTTATGCCCGGCGGTAATAGCCGTCAGGAGCTGACTGAATATGCCCAAGCTCTGGCCCAAGGCCCGGCAGATGCGTTGTGTATAAATGTCGGTTGGCACGAAGCCCGCGTGCCCCAGATTGTGACTTGCGTGCCCCACGGGGCTTTCTCTTATCTCTCACGGAGTATTAAAGAGAAAGTTGATATCCCGGTAATCGCCAGCCATAGGATTAATAGTCCTGAAACAGCCCGGGAACTGCTGGCCGATGGGATGTGCGATATGGTGGCTATGGGTCGGAGTCTAATTACCGACCCCATGTTGCCGGAAAAAGCCAGATTGGGCGAGGAAAATCAAATTATTCACTGCATTGGCTGCGCCCAAGGTTGTTTCGATAATTTATTTAAGGTCAAGCATGTCGAGTGTCTCTGTAACCCTGAGGCTGGGCATGAAGGGCAGAAAAACTTAGAGAAAACCAAAAATCCCAAAAAGGTGATGGTGGTTGGCGGCGGGCCTGCCGGAATGAGTGCAGCTCTGGCAGCCTCTTTGCGAGGCCATGATGTTACTCTTTATGAACAATCAAATCGTTTGGGCGGCCAGCTCTACCTGGCTGCCGCACCTCCGGGTCGGGATGATTTTTCCAGGCTCGCGAAAGACTTTGAAGAACAGCTTAAAGTCAACAAAATCCCTGTGTTTTTTAAGCAAACGGTTGATGGCAAGATGATCGCATCTGAAAAGCCGGATGTTGTGATTGTGGCAACCGGGGCTATAGCTGTAACCCCACCCATACCCGGCATTGATCTTCCCCATGTTGTCCAAGCCTGGGATGTTCTTGAAGACAAGGTCGTTACCGGATCAAGAGTGGCGATTATCGGCGGCGGTGCCGTTGGCGTTGAGACGGCTCTGTTTTTGGCGGAAAAAGGGACTTTGTCGGCCGAGGCGGTCAAATTTCTGCTCGTCAATAAAGCCGAAACCCCGGAGCTTCTTTATGAGATGGCAACTAAAGGGAGCAAAAAATTGGTGCTCGTTGAAATGCTCAAGCAAGTTGGTAAAGACATTGGCAAGTCGACCCGCTGGGGCATGATGCAGGAGCTCTCCAGAGCTGGCATCAAATCCGTGACTGAACACACGGTAACCGAGATCACTCCTGCCGGTTTGACTATGGAAAAGGATGGAGCAAGCGTAACAATTGAGGCTGACACCATCGTCATCGCGGCGGGCTCTGCCTCGCTCAACTCTCTTGAAAGCGTTCTTAAAGAGATGCAGCTTCCTTTTAAGGTGGTTGGTGATGCCAAACAGGTAGCCCTGGCCTTTGATGCGATTCATCAGGGTTATGCAGTGGGACTTGCTATAGGTAATTAATAATTGGTCGACGGTTGGCAAGGATATCTCTGGCGCTTTCGCATAAAGCTCGCATCTCTTCATCATCCGGAAAGACTAAAATTTGTCCTATAAAAGCAACTCTGGGCTCTAACATATCCAGCAGGCGTTGCGATTTAGTTAAAGCGCCGGTCAGAACGATAGCGTCGCAAGTACCCTTAAGAACTGTAGCCATCGCCCCAATATCTTTTGCTATCTGATAGGCCATGGCTTCAAATAGTGCGGCTGCCGATCGGTCACCAAGCTTAATTCTCTCTTCTACTTCGAGCCCGTTTTTGGTGCCGAGATAGGCCATCAGACCGCCTTTGCCAACCAGTAGTTGTTTAATCTCATCAATCTCCAATTTGCGCTCTGAAAAAAGAGAGCAGGCTTCTAAGAGTGGTAGGGTTCCGGCTCGTTCCGGCGTGAAAGGACCTTCACTTAAACCATTTGTACAATCAACAACCCGGCCTCCAAGATGAGCCCCGATCGTAATTCCTCCCCCCAGATGAGCGACAATCAAGTTGCACTCTTCATAAGTTCGTCCTAAAACCGATGCCGCCCTGCGACCTGCCGCCTTGTGACTTAGAGCATGAAAAGCACTTTGGCGTTGGATTTCGGGAATGCCACTGAAACGGGCCATCGGGGCAAATTCATCAGTCGAAGGGGGATCTATGGCATAAGCTGAAATTTGGCCTTCCCGGGCCATGGAGAACGCCAAAACCGGGCCCAAAGAAGATGGGTGGTGTCCATAAGAACCGGCGGCAAGGTCGCTGCACATGGCTTCATTAATTCGAAAAATACCGGCTGTCCCGGGTTTTTGCAAACCTCCTCGAGAAATTATTAAGTCCAGTTTTTCCAGATCTGCATCATTTTGGGTCAGGAATTTGCGGATCGGTATTTTGAGGTGCTCAACTAGAAGATTAAAGCCATCCAGGTTGTATAGTTCCCGGTTATCCTGAAGTCCGAGAGGCAAAGTAGTGCTGAGTGGTTCACCCGCACCCTTATCCAGAGCCAGTTTGATCGTTGTTGAACCTATGTTAACAGCTAAAATCATAATATTCCCATACCGTTACAAGATAATTATTTCCCGGAAAAATTATAGGCAACCAGACCGAGAGTGATTTCAACAACTCTTTCGGAAACCGTCAGGGGAGCTGAGTTTAATAACAGGTGGCGATCTGCCGCCAGCAAAACTCCGATGGTCGGAACTTTGCCAATGTATTTAAGGAAGGTCGAGAAAAAATATGAACTGTTGGTATCGGGCAAAATATAGAGATCAAAATTGCCGGATTTTTTACTTTCGACCCCCTTACGCTGAGCCGCGACCTTGCTTAAAGCACAATCAATATCCAATGGTCCGGTGACCTGTAAAAATTTCCCAAATTGATGGCGAACTGACATCTGCGCCAATAGTGCAGCGGTTACGGTCGCTGTAAGTTTAGGGTTGATGGTCTCAATCGGAGCCAGGGCCGCAGCATAGATCTTTCGCTTAAAAATATGCTTGAGAAAAGGGGTTATTGTCTCTAATTGTTTAATTCTGTTTTCCAACGTCGGGGCTGTGGCGACCAGTGGGTCAATGGCGAAAAAAGTTTGTTTCCGGTTGCGGTCATAAAAAGCGGCAAGATAGACAGCCCGTTTATCAAGGAAACCGCCATCTAGATGTGAAGCGATAAATTGTTGTCTCTTCTCGTGGCCCTGGAAAATCAGATCAGCCTCTTGCCGGACACAACATTCATGGGCCATCAGCGCCGAAGCGTACATCGAATTAGATTGACGAAAGTTATGCATGCCAGAGAGTTTACGCGGCCCGATAAATATGGGTTCAGTGATCAGTCCCTGCTTTTTAACGATTGTCAGGGCCTTTAATAATGCTTTGTCAGTTGCATAGGAGACCACACATCGTTGCGGCCTGAGCCGCTCGGCTCGGTACCGGATTTCCGGATACAAATTAACCATTGGCCAACCTCCGCCGCTGGGCAACTAAAGCCACCCCAAAAATAAATTCCCGCATAATGCCTTCTGCAACATCGGCTCGCGAAGGTAAGAGCACCGGTCCCAGAGATGTATAAGAACAGGAGACCCTGACAATCTCTTTAATAAAAAAATCAAGTTTGGCAATCACATTTCCGGTATTAAGGTCGGGCATCAGCATTATATGTGGTAGGTTGTTTAGATTAATAGAGTCGCCATCTTCACCCAGGAGAACTTTTTTGAGCACCTGGGCTTCAAGCTGTTTGTAGGAGCCCTGGCTATCTTTAATGACCGGGGTTTTTACAAGTTTGAAATGCTTATGTTTATCTTTCAGATTGGCACTGTCGGAGATCAGTTCCATCACTTCCGGGCAGGTATAGCCTAATAGCTGCATAACCATCAGAGCATTGTTCAGAATGGCTTTTTTTTCTTTCTCTCCCGGAGAAATATTGGCCCCTGTATCGGTTAAGAGTACCAAGTGGTCGCAGCCTTTGATATCCCAGAAAGTCTGAACGCTTACTACCGCCTCCTCTTGTCGGGCTTTCATCTGGGCAATGATCGCCCGGTAAACATAGCTGGTTGAAATCTGCCCCTTGCTCACCAACTCAACCTCTCCCGAGGCCAACATATCCATAGCTGCATTGGCAATTTCTTGTCGATCAGCAATCTCGATAATCCGGCTTGTGTCGAGATCATAATTTACTTTTTTGGCAGCCTTTTCGATAACCGTGCGGCGGCCAATCAAGACCGGTTCGATAAAGCAACGTTTACGGGCATCTTTTACAGCGAGCATAAATTCATGATCTTCGGGGGCAATTACTGCAGTGGTCACGGGCTCGGCGGCTATGGCCAACTCCTCGACTTCCGACAGTGAACTTATCATCTATATCTCCTTCTCCATATATCTTAAGGTTCTCCCATACGTTGTACTCTAAAACTTCCGGGCCTGAGCGTCCCGAGAAATCCATCCCAGGCGTTTTCGGGTGCGGCAAATAAAATTTTTATTCGACAGTCTCCTGGTCTGTTAACCGGGAGATGAGCAGCTGATTTGATTGATGGGAAAGATGCAAAGAGGTCAGGCGTGGGGGCATCATTGAGTAATACAAGCAGAGTCATATTTAGAACTTGAAAAGACCTCTGTTTCATGGTATGTCAACATTTCTGAAAAATGCAATAAAATCAAGAGGGTACAGCCAGCTTTCAGAGTGATCCGCAGAACAGGGTGAAAGCCGGTTCCTGTAACGATCCGGCATAGGTGATTCCTGCCTGTTTCAGGATCTTGACGGCTCCGGCAGTGGGTGCTGAGATTGATAGCGCCAGCGGGAAGCCGGCCCGGACAATTTTGACGGCCATCTCCAGGTTTATGCGCCCGCTGAAAAGAGCCGCCAATGACCCCATCTCAATTTTATTGCAGAGACAGTAACCGACAATTTTATCCAGCGCATTAGTGCGACCGACATCCTCTTCACAGTGGAGTATTTTACCGTTTTTGTTAACTAAGGCTACGGCATGGGCTCCGGCGGTTGATGTGTAGAGCTGTTGATGCTGGCGCATTGCATCGGGCAGGGGTGGGATCAGCTTTGGGGCCAGGAAAAACGGTTGCGTCGAGGAGTTTTTAATCTGGGGTGCGATGATCGTCCAGATGGCCGCTGCCGTCAGCCGGCTGACGGCAGAGAGCGGCTTTTTGATGGTCAGGCGGACGGAATCAGTTGCCATTGGTGAGGTGTTGTCGCTCGGAGCTGAAACCAGACGCTGGGCTGAGATATCAGCATGTTGGTTGATCAGGCCTTGATAGTAAAGAAAACCGGTAGCCAGAAAAAATTCGTTACCGGGGGTTCGGTACAGAGTGACCAGATGTTCTCCATTTATCCATATCTGGAGAGGGACTTCAGATATTAGATGGCGTTCAGAACTCTGCCATTGGCCGGAATCCCGATCATAGATAAAAGTCGAAACCTTGCTGCTCTTTATCATGGTATAGGACTCCTCCAAGTAAAAACGGTATCTAGAGCAATACCTTAAGTCGTCCATTATCGTCAACCGTAAATTGTTCCCTTAGTATATGCTAGACCATCTTTATATGTCTTTAGCTTTGGATGAAGCGCGTATGGCCTGGCTTGCGGGTGAGATTCCGGTCGGCGCTATCGCCGTTTGTCGGGGGCGCGTGATTGCCCGGGGGCGTAATCGAAAAGAGGAGAAGAGTTTAGCGCTTTCGCATGCAGAAATAGAAGTGATCGGGGCCGCTAGTCGCTGGGTTGGTGACTGGAGGCTTTCCGAGGTTACTCTCTATGTGACTTTGGAACCCTGTATTATGTGCACTGGCGCTCTGCTGCAGGCCCGAATTGGGCGCTTGGTTTATGGTTGTCCCGACCCTAAGGGCGGGGCTGTTGATAGTTTGTATCGGTTGGCTGAAGACCGGCGCTTAAATCATAGTTTCCCGGTGCGTAGCGGAGTTTTCAGGGAAGAGTCGGCGACCCTGTTGCAGGTTTTTTTTCGTAGCTTACGTAGAAAATTGAAAGGAAAATAGGTTTTTAATATGACAGAATTTCGTAGTGGCTTTGTTTCGTTGATAGGGCGTCCCAATGTGGGTAAGTCGACCTTACTCAATAACATCCTGGAAGAGAAGATTGCAATTGTAACTGATAAACCGCAAACTACCCGGAATCGAATTGTCGGAATCAAAAATTGCCCCGGGTCGCAGCTGATTCTGGTTGATACGCCGGGTTTGCACACGCCGAAAGGTCTTCTTAACGAGGCGTTGGTTGAAACCTCGCAAAGTGCTTGGCGCGATGCTGATCTCGCTCTGATCTTGCTTGAGTCGTCACCTGGGCGTATGCGTAAGGGGGAGCGGGCCATATTGACCCAGGCCCGGGATGAGCAAGTCCCTTTTCTGGTGGCCCTTAACAAAATCGATCTTTTGCCGGCCCGCGACGGGGATTCTCTGCAAAAATTGCCGATGTTTGTTGAGCTTGTCAACGAGTTTGGGCTGGCGCCGGAAAAGATCTTTTTTCTCTGCGCTCGAGATGGGGTCGGGGTCTCTGCTTTAAGTCAGCGGATGCAGGAGCTGTTACCAGTGCATCCCGCGTATTTCCCGGATGATGTGCAGACTGAAATAAGTGAAAGGTTCTGGGTGCAAGAGGTGATTCGGGAGCAGGTATTCAATCTCACCCGGGATGAAATCCCTTATGCGATTGCGGTTGAAATCGATTATTACCATGATCTTGAGGAACGTTTGAGTATCGGGGCCTCAATCTATGTCGAGCAGAACTCTCAAAAAGGGATTATTATTGGCCGCAAAGGCAGTATGTTGAAAGAGATCGGCATTAAGTCTCGTTTGGCGATTGAAGCCTTTGTCGGGATCCCGGTCTACCTTGAGTTGCATGTTTCGGTCGCCAAAAACTGGACCCGTAATGCCGCGCAGATACAACGCTTCGGCTATAATGATTGAGAAGAAAGAGCTTATGAAAATTAGTGAAGATATTTTTTTACGACCGCAACTTGAGGCTTTGCTTGAAGCCCTGCGGGGGCGTCGAATCCTGGTCTTCGGCGATGTTATGGTGGACTGTTTTATCCGTGGTGTGGTCGAGCGTATATCCCCTGAAGCCCCGGTTCCGGTGGTCTCGGTCAAGAGCCGGGACAATTTGCCGGGTGGAGCCGCCAATGTGGTGCGTAATCTCCTTGCCTTAGGGGCGAGGCCCGAGATTGTCGCTCTCGTGGGGGATGATCTTGATGGCCGATCTCTAAGAGGTGAGTTGCGTGAAAGAGGTTGCGGAGTGGCTGGTTTGGTGGTCGATCCAGATCGGCAAACCTCAGTCAAAACTAGAATTGTCGCTCATCAGCAGCAAGTTGTACGTTTTGATCAGGAGACCATCTTGCCCTTCGGTGACGCCTCCCGACAGCAGTTGCGTCAGGCGATCATCGCCGCTTGTGGCGAAGTTGATGGGGTGATTATTTCCGATTATGGCAAAGGTGTGGTTGAACGGGAACTCTTTGATCTTTTGGTTTCAGAGGCCCGCCAGCGTAACCTTTTTATAGCCCTTGATCCCAAGGTGGCAAATTTTGATCTCTATCATGACATTGATCTGGTTACACCTAATGCTATGGAAGCCGGCCAGGCTTGTGGCTTTGCCGTAACTGAAGAAAACTTGTCGGTGGCCGGGGCTCAGATTAAAGAACGTTTCAAGAGCCGCTCCGTGATTATTACGCGGGGAGAGGATGGCATGGCAATTTTCCCGGAAAGCAGCACTCCGGTTCTGCTGTCGACTCAGGCCCGGGAGGTTTTTGATGTGACCGGGGCTGGTGATACGGTTATTGCAGTTCTGACGCTGGCGGCATTGGGTAGTGGTGTCACTTTGGAACAGGCGGCGATGCTGGCTAATCTGGTGGCCGGGGTGGTTGTCGGCAAGACCGGCACAGCCACCGCAAAAGGGTCGGAAGTGTTGGCCTATTATGATCGTTTGAGGCCGCATGCGTCCCGGTCTTGACTACCGCGAACCGGAACCGGGAGCCCTGCTGGTCAGCGTTCTGGCCCGCAACGAAGAGCTCGCTTTGGCAGTCAGTGAGCGGCTGGAGTTTGAGTTCGGCTCGCTTGATCTTTGTTCTTTCTGGCTCTCTTTTGCCCACTCCCGTTACTATGAAGCTGAGATGGGTACCTCTTTGGGGCGCTATATTTTCTTTTTTGCTGAGCCCCGTCCCCAAGAGTTGTTGGTCGAGGCAAAGCACTTTACCGATCAGCTGGAAACAGAATTTACTTGCGGCAAAGGGCGGCGAGTTAACCTTGATCCCGGATATCTGGCTTTAGACCATCTGATTCTGGCCTCAACTAAAGCTGTACCTCATCGACCTTATTTGGGTAAAGGGATCTATGCTGATTTGACTCTGGTTTATGAGTGTGGGCAGTATATTCCTCTGCGTTGGAGTTATCCTGATTATGCCAGCGACTATGTTAGAGCTCTCTGCGGGGATGTCAGAAATAAAATTTTGAGACTGCGTAAGCAGGGTGTCTGGAGGTAGATAATTTGCCCGACAGTGAAGATCTTTCTTTCTGGAAAATGCATGGCAGCGGTAATGATTTTATCATTATCGACAACCGGGGCGGCACTTTTCCCGAAAAAGAGCGGTTGCAACTGGTGACCAGGCTTTGTCGACGGGGGGTTGGGATTGGGGCTGATGGTCTGTTTTTGATCCAGAATGACCCTGATCCTGATGTCGATTTTCTTTGGCGTTTTTATAACGCCGATGGTTCCGAGGCCGAGATGTGTGGCAATGGCGGTCGCTGTGTGGCTCGTTTTGCCTGTTTAAAGAGGATTGCTGGTGCCAAAATGGTTTTTCGAACCTTGGCCGGCCTGGTACGGGCTCAGGTGGATGGTGATCGAGTCAAACTCGAGATGACTGCCCCCTTCGGACTGCGTCAAGGGTTGGAGCTTGGCTGTGATGGCGAACTCGAGACGGTTGATTTTATTAATACAGGTGTTCCTCATGTGGTAATCAGGGTAGACCAGGATCTGGCTTTGTTGGAGATAAGCGGACGTGGGGCCAGGATTCGCTATCATCAGGAGTTTGCGCCGGCGGGTACCAATGTCAATTTTATTAAAATTGTTAATGAGCGGTGTTTATCGATTCGCACTTATGAGCGTGGGGTTGAGGCTGAGACTTTAGCTTGCGGTACCGGAGCGGTGGCGGCCGCCCTGCTGGCCGCAGAAGATGGACTTGTCAAGTCGCCGACCGAAGTGGTCACGCGGGCGGGGGAGAGTTTGCTGGTTCACTATAAAAAAGTGGGTCCGATTTTCAAAGAAGTTTTCCTTGAAGGGGGGGCGGTAATCGTATATAAAGGGGTTCTGGAATCAGATTTTTTACGGGCCTGTCAATAGCGGGTTCAGTTGTTTAAGGAGCGAGATAATGTTTGCAGGAGCGATGGTAGCGATTGTGACTCCGTTTAAAGATGGAGTGGTTGATGAGACAGCCTTGAGGGCGTTGGTTGAGTTTCAGATTGAAGGTGGTACGGATGCGATTATCCCCTGTGGTACGACCGGGGAGTCGGCGACCCTGTCCCACAATGAACACCAGCAGGTGGTTGATATCGTGATTGATGCGGTTGCCGGTCGGGTGCCGGTTATTGCCGGAACCGGTTCCAATAATACCGCCGAAGCTATTCGTTTGACCCAGTATGCCAAGGATGCCGGGGCTGATGGTGTCTTGCTGATAACTCCCTATTACAACAAACCTTCTCAGGAGGGTCTCTATCAACATTTTAAAGCCATTGCCGAGAGTGTCGATATTCCGATAGTTCTCTATAATGTGCCGAGTCGCACCAGTGTTGATATGCTGGCACCAACCGTGGCCCGCTTGGCCCAGTTGCCGAATGTCGTAGCTATTAAAGAAGCGACTGGATCAATGCAGCGAGCCTCCGAAATTGTAGCTTTGTGTGGCCCCGATTTTTTTCTTTTGTCGGGAGATGATTTTACTTTTTTCCCGCAGATGTGTGTCGGTGGGCGCGGCGTTATCTCGGTGACCGCTAATATAGCACCATCGTTGATTGCTGGTATTTATGATGCGTTCGCTGCCGGTCAATGGAGTGAAGCGGCAGCCGGGCATCACCGTTTGCAGAAGCTTTGCACCTCTATGTTTCTGGAAACCAATCCGGTGCCGGTGAAAACCTCCTTGGCCATGATGGGTAAGGTTGAAGAGGAGATTCGTCTGCCTCTGGCCTTAATGACGGCAGATACTCGCAGTCAGTTACAGCAAGTACTTAAAGAGTATGAGCTCATCTAACCGGTCATGCCGGATGAGGACAAGTTATGAACATCGGAGTTATAGGGGCCGGAAGTTGGGGGACGGCGCTGGCTGATCTGCTGGCTCGTATCGGGCATCAAGTGACGCTTTGGGCCTATGAATCGGAGCTCGTTGTCAAGATGCGCGAAACTCGAGAGAATGATGTTTTTTTGCCGGACATCAATCTCCATGAGGATCTTAAATTTACTGATGATATTGCCGAGGCCGTTAAGGGCCGGGAATTGCTGCTTCTGGTACCGCCTTCGCAGCTCATGCGAATGGTTTTTCGCCAGATTTTACCCCATTTAGACGATGGCTTGGTGTTGGTTTCGGCCTCCAAAGGGATTGAAAATCAGACCTTGATGACGATGTCGCAGGTGCTCAATGAAGAGCTTGAAAATGCCGGCCGTCAGGCTAAATTGGCTTTTCTTTCCGGCCCCTCTTTTGCGCGTGAAGTTGCCAGTGGATTGCCGACGGCAGTGGTCGCAGCTTCTGAAGATGAAGCGGTTGCCGAGTTGGTTCAGAAGGTCTTTAGTGGTAAGCGTTTTCGCGTCTACACTAATGAAGATGTAATCGGGATTGAGTTTGGCGGGGCCTTAAAGAACGTTATGGCCCTGGCCGCCGGAATCGCTGATGGCTTAGGTTTTGGTTCCAACACCCGGGCCGCCCTGATCACCCGAGGGTTGTCAGAGATGACCCGGCTCGGCGTTGCCGCCGGGGCCTGCCC
>DAOWIX010000071.1 GCA_030640695.1 Deltaproteobacteria bacterium
AGCGAAGAGCTTAGGCTATGAAATGGTGCCGCAACCGTAAAATATTAGTTTAATGATTTCAATCTCTTACAATTAGTTACTTAGAAGTTCCGATATCCTGCGTTGTTGAGCTTTTCCAGACACTCGACATACTACATGTATAGTCTCGCGCCTGGAAAAGCTCAACATCTTGTCTATCGAAATTTTTACTTAGCCATCCCGCGACTTTTTACGAACTTATCAACTTTGCTTGCCACAAGTTGGTATCAACGCGGTGCCCAGAATTGCCCATCCCGCTGCTCATCCAGACAGAAATTTATCATTTATTTCTTCGATGCTGAATTAAAGTATCGAGGGAACCCGAACCCCTCGATAGCTTCTTCAAAAAGTGTGGTTAACAAACATCTGGACGCCAATATCTTCTTCTGAAACTGCCACATCAACGCGAATAACCGCCCCTTCAACCAGCAGCCGGATTCCAGCCCCGATACTATATTTCATATCCTTGTGCAGTTCATCGAACTCCCATTCATCATGAACCCGGCCGAGATCAGAAAAAACCGACCATTGCCACCAGGGAATCTGAAGTTTGTTGACCAGAGGGATTTTCGGAAAGGGGTTCCATTTCGGCATGCAACGATATTCAAGGGTGTAGTTGACGGCACAGCGATCATTGAAACGGGCAGCAGGGTAAGCCCGTTGACGAAAAAGACCTCCAAGTTGAGCCCCGGCAAAAAGCGGCGGCCGATGGTAGACCTCTTTACCATCTTTAGTACTTGAATCATTCCAAGATGGAGTATCGATCCACCAGGCGTCAAAGGCCAAAACCCTTTGCAGGCTCTTCTCTGTGGCTCCCAAATTAAAAAATTTAGAATATTCGGCCTCGATCGTCGTCCATTTGTTGCCATTGTCGTCATGCATACCCCAATCGTGCGAAAGGGCCAGACGCAATTTACTGCCAAAAGTTGGATTTTTCTCATAATCGGTATTATTATATTCAATATCGAACGTAAAAGCCGTGGTTTTAAGCTTGAAATTATTGCCCCGATCATCTTCGAGATCCTGCTGTCGGGTAAAGAGTTCAAATCCGAGAAAAGTACGGCCACTGCAAAAGGGATTCCAACTAATACCTCCAGATTCCGACCCCGCTACCAATAAGCGATTTTCATCCATCACATAAGTGTGAATTGGGTCGCCGCAACCATGACCGATCGGCAGCAGGTAGCGAAATTTAACATGAAACTGATTGTCACTGCCCTCACTTTCGATAAAATTATCCTCGTTGGAATCATTGCTCCCGGCCCGCTCATCGGGATATTCAGGATTGCCATCGAGATATGATTCAACCAGCCCCCATTCACCAAAGACCCCCCAGACATCGATAAACAGACGATCTGATAAAAAGCTGCGGATATCCTGAACATAGAAAAAAATATTGTAAGAATTATTGGTAGAGTAAAAAGCGTTGACCACGGTTTTTGTCTGCGGTTGCAGCATGCCGCCGGAAATAAGAGCGAACGCCGCCGCAAAATCGGCAGTTTCATTATAAAAAGCGTAGGGAATAACCTTGTAACCGGCGGCAGGATCTAAATCTTCATGGCCTTTTAGAACCTCAACACTATCGGCCAGTACACTTCCGATTGGTATCAGCAAAAAAAATAATACAACCAGAGTGACTAGTAAAAGCTTAGCCGCTTTCGCATAATTTATCATTTTCAATATTCCTCCACTATCTTCTGCGACCGGAATTCGGACGTGAACGCTAAAAGTGAAACTCGCACCAGCAGAGCTGGTGCGAGTTTCACTTTTATTATTATTCGGTAAAGCCTTCTATACCGTAAATATCCAATCCCATACTCGGGGGAACAACAGACCGGCAGCCAACTATTCAAAAGTCCAACCGTTGACAAAATCATCGGTATTGCTGGTCGGCGGGACAACGGGCTTATCCTGTGAAGGGTTAGAACCTGATACAGGTTTTTTTGACATTTCCTCCGATTCTGTCGGAAGGGTAAAAGAGCGGATATAGCGATCAGTATCATCCGCCAGCATGCGCTCCCGGCCCTCTTTGCTTGGCGTTGAATATGAAGAATTGGGGTCGGGGTCGGCATCCGTAGAGGTCCAGGCGTTGATATAATCTTCTGTCTGTGCTTCATTCTTTGGCGCTGAATCCTGACCAGGCTTAGCGGCCGGCGGCGGCACGCCAACACTCTGTGTTTGCCGCCCCTGGCAAGCCGCAAAAAGCAGCCAACAGCTCAACAACAAACCCATCACCAGCCATTTTAGCAGCCTCATCGCCTCATACTCCAAACTTGAACATCTCTCGGTAAACATAATCCCCTCTTAAACTTCTACTTGGTTCTTTTTTTCCATCTTGAATTTTCAAAACACCATATAACACATATTACAATCGATCCACCTCTTTCAGCTCTCCCACCTGGCGCCGCAAAAGATCAATATGGTGGCGCAGGCTGTAGAGTTCGGCGGCATAAGCAAGGGGTACGGTAATCTGCCGCGCCTCCTCTTCAATTTCGTTTAAGCGGGCAATAAAACCTTCGACGGCACTGCTTGAACGATCCTGACGGACCTCATAATCGAGAACCTGCAGGGTATCATACCAACGATAGATGCGAGAACGCATGCGCCAACGGTAGGTCAGCGGTAGAATTTTAATCAATGGCAAAAGAAGTGCCAGCAGGGGCAACATCAAGAGTTTCAATCGATCAAATTGAATTGCCATCCAAAAAGGCAGGTAACGCTGCAGAAAAGGCACCCCCCGGCGATAAAACTGTTCGGCTTCCTCACTTAAAGGAAAATCAAGATATTCGGCTGATGGAAACTGGTGGCGCCGACTATTGAGCAGACCTCCTTTGCTATGGACCTTATCGATAACCTGGGTCAAAAGACCGGCCAAGGCTGGATGGAGACTCTCCCGCACCACCAGCGTCGCGGCCGGAGCGACCAGCGCTACATCCTGTGGGGGAATATTTTTTTTGAAGTTAACCACCCCTTGCGGCAATATCACCTTCGACAAAAAATTATGGCGCCGGGCATAAGCTTCTGCCCGCACAAAGTTTACCGGTGCCAGATGGTCGCTGTTCAATAAAGTCTGCACCTGCGCAGAAGAGACCGCCGCCACCATAAAGATTATATCAACCTTACCTTGCCGCAGCGCTTCAACCGCTGGCATCCCGGTCAATTCAACCTCGACAAGCGTAGCCACATCTATTTCGTTGTCCTGCAGTAATTGCAAGACCACCTTACGGGTGCCGCTCCCTTCAGAACCGAGAACCGCTTTTTTCCCACTCAATTGCGATAAATTTTCAAGCTTAAAGCCTTGCCGCGTAAAAACCCAAAGCGGTTCAAAATAGAGACTTCCGAGGCCGAGTAGATCCGGATACTCCAAGGAGTCAGCAATACCTCCCTGAAGAAGTGCGGCATCGACCTTGCCGGCGGCCAGTAGAGCAAGATTATCAATTGAGCCGGAGGTTTCAAGGATCTCAAGAGAAACACCATCCTCGACCAGGAGCGTGCGATACTCTTTAGCAAACTCCAGGTAAGCTCCACCGGGGGCACCGGCTGCCAAAACCAGTTTTGTCGGCGGTGCCGGTTCAATAAACTGGTAGGTGACGGCAAATCCCAACAGAACCATTAAAAGCCCATAACAGTAAAAACGAACCAACTCTTTTTTGGTTTGTGGTTTTTTCACCCCAACCCCCTCTATAACGTAGCCGCTAACCACACCAGACTCAAATTACCTGGAAAATCTACCGAGACACTCTAACAAAGTAACAAAAAATGTCAACATCGATTACTCTTTTTCTTTACTTTAAGCCGCCACACGATATACTAAACTGTTGAGAACCCTACAACACATCTGAGTCCAGCTGGAGCAAACCATGTATCAATACTCAAAACCCGATAACCTCGTCGAATTGCTGGAAAATGCCGCTGCTAAATTTGGCAACTACAATCTCTTCGGGCAAATCAACCCTGATCTGAAAATTGACTGGACAACCTACGCAGCATTCAAGCTGCGGGTCGACAACCTGCGGGGTGGTCTTGCCGACCAGGGCATCGGCCGGGATGATTTTGTCGGCATCATCTCCGACAACCGCCAGGAGTGGGCAATTTGCGCCTTCGCCACTTACGGCCTTGGCGCTCGCTTTGTCTCAATGTATGAGAAAGAACTACCTCAAACCTGGGAGTACATTCTCAGAGATAGCGGCATCAAGACTCTCTTTGTCGCCAACCAGACACTTTTTGAAGAGGTCAAAAGTTTCCTGGATACGATTGCAAGCCTTACTGCCATCTTCATTCTCGACGACTCCGAGAACCACAGTATGCGCTCTCTGGAGGATAGAGGCGCCCAGAAGCCAACAGCCCCGGTCTTTCCAAAAGCCCAGGATATCGCCGCCCTGATCTACACCTCGGGCACCACCGGCGAACCCAAAGGGGTGCTCCTCTCACACGGCAACCTGACCAGTAATGCGGCCGGAGGCTACGCCCTTTTTTCCGATCAACTAAAAGAAAAAACTACGGCCCTTTCGATCCTGCCCTGGGCCCACTCTTATGGTCAAGTCGCCGAACTCTACAACTGGCTGCATTTTGGCGGCAATCTGGTTTTTATGCGTTCAGTCGAGACCATGGGTGAAGATCTTAGGATCGCAGCTCCGAGTTTTCTCCTGGCCGTGCCCCGGGTCTTCAACAAGATCTACAGCGGCATCCATAAAAAGATGCATGATAGCGGCGGCATTGCCGAAAAATTATTTTTAATGGGCCTCAAAGCCGCCCGCCGTCGTCGAGAACTTAAGGCGACGGGTAAAAGCGATCTCCTTAATGAACTGAAATACCAGCTTGCCAGAAAAGTGGTTTTTGCCAAGATTCTGGAAAAATTCGGCGGCCGTCTCAAAACCGCACTGACCGCTTCGGCCACCATGAACGTCGAAATCGCAAACTTCTTTATCGATCTCGGCATCACAATCTACGACGCTTACGGTATGACCGAAACCTCGCCGGCAATTACTATGAACGCTCCTAACGCCTGGGAACTGGGCAGCGTCGGCCGCCCCATCAAGGATGTTGTGGTGACTATCGATCGCACCTTGACCGGAGCCGGAAGCCGGGACGGCGAAATTATTGTCCACGGCCCCAACATTATGCAGGGCTATTACAACAAACCCGAAGCCACCAAAGCCATCATGACCGCCGACGGCGGGATCCACACCGGCGATCGGGGCTGCCTGGATGACGAAGGTTTTCTCTTCATCACCGGCCGCATTAAGGAACAGTATAAACTGGAAAACGGCAAGTACGTCTTTCCGGCAGGCATCGAGGAGGAGATCAAGCTGCTCCCCTACATCGAAAACGCGATGGTCTATGGCGACGGCAGACCCTACAATACCTGCCTGATCAGCATGGAGCTTGAATCCTTAAAAGCACTTTCGCAAATGCTCGACATCAGAACCCCCTTGGCAGAGTTTGCTAATGATCCGGCGCTGCCTCTGATCATTAGCAAGGAGATCGCCGCCCATCTCGAAAGCAAATTCGCACATTACGAAATCCCCAAACGCTGCCATATCATGACCGAGCCTTTCTCGCTCGAAAACGGTCTTCTGACCCAGACCATGAAACTTAAAAGAGAGAAGGTTTTAGAGAGATATCAAAGAGAAATCGACCAGCTCTATGAAGAACCTAACACTAAAGGAGAACCCGAATGAAAAAACATCTCACAGTCATTGCCCGAGACCAGTGTATCGGCTGCCTCTCCTGTATGTTTGCCTGCTCGCGTACCTGGCATGAAGCCTTAACCACCAGCAAAGCAGCTCTCAGGGTGCGCTCTTACACCGGTTCCGAAGGTAGTTTTTCGATCCGGATCTGCAAAGCCTGTGTCAATCCAGAGTGCGTTGCCGCCTGCCCGACCGGAGCTTTAAGTCAGAAAAAAAGTGGCGCCTTACAACACGACGTAGAGAAGTGTGTGAGTTGTAAAGCTTGCGTCGAGAGCTGCCTGATCGATGGCCTGGCCTGGGACGAAGAGTTTTCAAGGCCCCTGCCCTGCGCCCAATGCGGCAATTGCACCCGCTACTGCCCCAACCAGGTTATCGCCATGACCGAAAAGGAGACCAGCAATGTGGAATAAAATTCTTGAAATTGACCTCACCCATAAAAGTTTTCGCATCCTTGAGGAGGAAGAACTCTTTCATCAGGCTATGGGCGGTACCGCCGTGGGGACCCGTCTACTCGAACGCTACTGCGATCCCACCGGCGACCCCCTGGGCCCTGATAACCCGATAATCCTGGCCATCGGACCGTTCAGCAATATTCTGCCCGTCGCCACCAAAACCACGGCCCTTTTCAAATCGCCCCATACCGGCGAACTCGGAGAAACCCACGCCGGCGGGCGTTTAGCCATGGCCATCTACAATGCCGGTTTCAGCGCCCTGGTTATCCGAGGGGCGGCCTCTGATCCAGTGGTCTTGGACATTGATGAAGATCAGGTGATTTTTCGCTCGGCCCGTTCGCTCTGGGGCCAGTCGGCCTCAGCGACAGAACGAATCTTACGAGCTCGCGACTGGGCCCAGCCCGGCAAAAAAAGTATTCTCCGGATCGGCCCCGCCGGCGAACGTCTCTCTACCTACGCTTGTGCCACGGTCGACACCCAACGCCACTTCGGCCGCCTCGGTCTCGGCGCCGTCTTAGGCTCGAAAAAATTAAAAGCTCTGGTCATCGGCGGCAACCAATATCAGAAGATTACCGACAAAAAGAGATTTAAAGAGCTCTATGACGGCATCTATGAATCGGTGGTCTCGTCCGGCGTCATGCGCAAGTACCACGATCTCGGCACCGCCGGCAATATCCTTAAACTGAACCAGAATCTCGGCCTGCCGACCCGTAACTTCAACCAGCCCTGGTTCGAAGGGGCCGATAAAATTTCCGGTGAGGTCTTCGGCGATCGCTATCTCTCGCGACAGATTGCCTGTGCTCACTGCCAGTGCGGCTGTATCCATCTGGCGACCTTACGGGAGCAGTTTCATGAAGAGCACGGCTTTAAAACCTTCCAGGTCTCCTACGATTTCGAGCTCATCTACGCCTTAGGCAGCAACCTCTCAATTGATTCACCTGACGATATCCTGCGCCTGCTCAACAAGACTGAAAAAGAGGGCTGGGATGCAATTTCACTCGGCGTAACCCTGGCCTGGGCCACTGAAGCCTTTCTCAGCGGCCTCATCGACACAACCCAGACCAACGGCGTTATCCTCCATTTCGGCGATGCCGATACTTATCTTGAGATTCTCGACCAGATGACCCACCAGACTAATGATTTCTATCGTGATCTCGAAAAAGGGGCAGCCTTCTGCGCCGCCCGCTACGGGGGCCGCGATCTCGCCAT
>DAOWIX010000080.1 GCA_030640695.1 Deltaproteobacteria bacterium
GGCACTTAACGCCGGCCCCTGGTTTTTGACAACCGCGCGATATTGGTCGCGTTCGGCTTTGGGCATCGGGATTAAACCTCTTTCAGAGAGGTAACCATCTTCACCAAAAGTTTTTTCACTGGTAAACTCAACCAGATATCCTCTCATACCGGGAATAACATCGACATGGGCCTTTTTGACATAGAAGAACAGGGGCCGGGAAATCGGATATTGGCTGTCGGCAATATTCTCAAATGTCGGCTCAACCCCATCAATCAGAGAACCCTGCACCTTGTCGTCGTTCTGGTCAAGAAAGCTGAAGCCAAAAATCCCCAAGGCATTGGGATCAGCCTCCAGTTTCTGGACAATAAGATTGTCATTTTCACCCGCTTCAACATAGGCTCCATCTTCACGGATAGTGTGGGCGATAGCTTTGAATTTTTTCTTATCTTTCTTCTTTAAAGCCTTAATCCAGGCAAATTTCTTGGCCCCGCCGGCCATCGCCAGCTCAACAAAAGCATCGCGGGTACCGGAAGTCGGCGGCGGCCCTAAAACCTTGATTTTGGTATTCGGCAAACTGCTGTCAATATCTTTCCAGGTTTTATAAGGGTTGGGAACCAGATGCTCACCACCTTTGGGATCGGGAACATCTTTGGCCAGAGCCAGAAAGAGCGCCCGGCGGCTGAGCTTCAAGCGAGCCGCCGATTTTGCATTGGCAACTACAATACCGTCATAACCGATCTTGATCTCGAGCACATCTTCGACACCATTTTTCTGACATTTTTCATACTCAGATTTTTTAATCCGGCGTGAAGCGTTGGTAATATCGGGATGCTGCACCCCGATACCAGCGGCAAAAAGTTTCAAACCACCGCCCGAACCGGTCGATTCGATCTTCGGGGTTTTGAACTTACTACTTTTACCAAACTGTTCAGCGACAACCGTGGCAAAGGGATAGACTGTCGATGAGCCGACAATCGAAATATAGTCCCGGGCCGATCCCGCCTGAGCCATGGCTGCGGGCAGAACCATCATCAGAGCTGCCAGCAACATCAATTTAATACCTTTTTTCATTTTTCCCTCCAGTTTCAGTTTACTTGCTTGATTAATTGTTTACTTGCTTAAAAGGTTACCAACGTCGTTCAAACTTCTTGCGTAAAACAACAGCTGTTGCATTCATAACAATCAAAAAAATCAGCAGCACGATAATCGCAGCCGAGGTTCTTTCCGTAAAAGCCCGTTCTGGACTGTCAGCCCAGAGATAGATCTGTACCGGCATCGCGGTTGCGGGAGAAGTAAAGTTTTTGGGAATATCGACAATAAATGCAACCATGCCAATCATCAGAAGCGGTGCCGTTTCGCCTAAAGCTCGAGCCATACCGATGATGGTTCCAGTCATCATCCCAGGCATCGCCAGCGGCAGAACATGATGCATAACAGTCTGCATTTTTGAGGCCCCGATCCCTAAAGCCGCCACTTTGATCGAAGGCGGCACCGCCTTTAATGCGGCACGACCGGCAATAATTATGGTCGGCAGCGTCATTAAGGTCAAAACCAGACCACCGACCAACGGGGCCGAGCGCGGCAGGCCAAAGAAGTTGATAAAGACCGCAAGCCCCAAGAGTCCGAAGATAATCGAAGGTACTGCAGCAAGGTTATTGATATTAACCTCGAGAAACTCGGTCATCCAGTTTTTGGCAGCAAACTCCTCCAGATAAACAGCGGTCGCAACCCCGATCGGAAAAGAGATCAATAAAGTAATCAAAAGGGTGAAAATAGAACCGCTTAAAGCACCGAGAATACCGGCAAGTTCTGGATCACGGGAGTCTCCGGCAGTAAAGAAGGTCACATTGAACTGCCGCCGCAAGCGGCCATCATCCTCTAACACCCTGATCCATTCAAGTTGACGACTCGAAAAACGCTCGCCCTGAGTATGGCCTTTGATGAAGTTGTCAACTTCATCGTCGGCTGCTAACCAGACCTCCCGGGTCGTACCAACAATGGTTGGTTTCTGCTCAACCAGGCCACGCAATTCATATGCAGCACCACTACTGATCAGTTTTTTAAGCTCTTTTTTGGGACGTCGACCACTAACCTGGGGAAAGGCAGCGTACAGGCTATTTTTAAAGAGGCTGTGATAGTCGGCCGCGGCCGGATCATCTTGTGGCAACAATGCGGGATCAAAAAAAACGTTTAGTTTTATATGAGTCTGGCGAAAAGCCGGCGCCCCTTTCCAGAAAATATCGGCAAAAAGAATTACGAGAAACATCAAGCTGATGACAATCGCCAGAATACCAAAAAGACGAAAGCGTCTCTCCGCCCGATAGCGTTTCTTAAGCCCGGCTTGAACAATCTCGGCTGTTGAAAGTCCATGTTTAGAAATTTTACTCATATTGTTCCCGATATTTTTTGACAACCTTAAGGGCGATAATATTAAGTATCAAAGTAACGACAAAGAGCATCAATCCGAGAGCAAATGCGGCCAGGGTTTTGGCACTGTCAAATTCCTGGTCGCCAACCAGCAGGGTGACAATCTGTACCGTAACCGTGGTTACCGCCTGCAGAGGGTTGGCAGTCAAATTGGCAGAAAGGCCTGCGGCCATGACGACAATCATGGTCTCCCCGATGGCTCTGGATACCGCCAGCAGGACGCCGCCGACAATACCGGGCAGGGCCGCAGGGATCACAACTTTACGAATAGTTTCCGACTTGGTTGCTCCCAGACCATAAGATCCGTCACGCATGGCCTGGGGCACGGCATTGATAACATCGTCCGAAAGCGAAGAGATAAACGGAATAATCATAACACCCATGACTAATCCGGCAACCAGAGCACTCTCGGATGAGATATCCAGACCTAAAGCGCTACCAAAGCCGCGCACCATTGGAGCCACCGTCAAGGCCGCAAAAAAACCGTAGACGACTGTCGGAATTCCGGCCAGTATTTCGAGTAGCGGTTTAACCACGGTGCGCACCTTAGGGTGAGCGTACTCAGCCAGATAGATGGCCGACATCAGTCCCAAAGGAACGGCAACGAGCATTGCGATAGCGGCAATCATCAGGGTTCCGGTAAAGACCGGGATCGCCCCGAAGGCCCCGGAAGAGCCGACCTGGTCAGCCCGGATGGCGGTTTGCGGACTCCATTTCAGGCCGAAAATAAAATCGCTTAGAGGAATCTGCTGAAAGAAACGTAAAGCTTCGAAAAGCACCGACATAACAATACCGATGGTCGTGAATACGGCAACACTGGAAGCAGCAATCATAAGAATATTAATGACCTTTTCGACCTGGTTACGAGCTCTTAAGGTGGGCTTGATGCGGCTTAGAATCACGACCATGCCAAAAATTGCCAAAACCAACATAACCACAGCCAAACAGGCCTGACTAAGGTTGGTCAATGAACGATAATGTTCGGCAGCGGCCAGAACATATTGATCCGGGACTTTTGAAACAATATTGCCGAAAACCAGATTTTTGATATCGTTGACAACCAGACCAAGTTCACTGGCTGGCAGCTGGATGATGCTCTCCGGCAGACCGGAAACCACCATTCGAGTGACGATAGTAGATTCGAAAAAAAGCCAGATGGCGTAGATAAGAGCCGCCGGCAGACCGCACCAGAGTGCCGTCAGGCTACCATAATAGGTCGGCCGTGAATGCAACTTACTAATGCCGCCAATGACTGCGACAACTTTATATGATCGCCGACGACCGCACCAGAAAGCGAGGCCCGTCAGCATCAATAGAGCTATAAGAAGGATTGACGACATTGATGATTTTCTTTATTAAGGTTAGCAAACATGCAAATCTTGTTACCCTAAACTGTACCTTTTTGATTAATGTTGCCCCTTTCTAACAATGAAAAATTAAGTTAATATAAAGATCTTAATAAAAAATATCGACAGGGAGGTGTTCAAGAAAGGCAATATGAATGAGTTTATATGTAATCAAGAACTGCGGCGGCTTATTAGTGCTAACTTGAAAAAGTTTGTACGGCTGACTCATACCCGGAAAAGCTTAAAACGGGCAGCAGTCGCCATTACTATTGTTGATACTCAGCGTGATCCGGGTATTCATGGTCTTGTTTTCGACGAGTCCCAGGCTCCACATGCGGCTCTGATTCTGACCAAAAGAGCGGCAAAAATGCGAAAACATGCCGGTCAATGGGCTTTTCCAGGCGGCCTTATAGAGAGAAGAGAGAGTCCGGAAGAGAGTGCTTTAA
>DAOWIX010000026.1 GCA_030640695.1 Deltaproteobacteria bacterium
CAACTTTTACATTCCAGTAATATTTTAACGAATCAGTCATTCCCACAGTCGTAAATCTCCTGATTTTGATGATCTATTTTTGAGTGAATCTATGAAAATCATTACGACGCCAGCATCTCCAAGAATGCACCAATACGGGTAGCTACCTGACGAGGCAGGGGATTATTAATGTCAACTTCGATAATAATCGAAGCCAGACCATGTTCTTTGAGACCAGCCCGCAGATTGGGCAGGTCAAAGAGCTCAGGTTCGCAGAATTTAACCTCATAGAAGATAACTCCTTTAGCCCCGCTATTTTGCGCCATCGCGGCTAGATGTTTAATCCGTTCTTCAATAGTGTTGCCCCGGGTGGGGTCAGGCGGGGCATAGACAATGCTTTCGGCCATGCGTCGGAAAGGTTCTAGGCTGGTTCCCGGTTTGTAGAGTCGTCGACCGCAACAGGCTAAATCGTCAGCAACGACCAGCCCGTTTATTTCGTCAATCATATTTAACACTTCCATTGGTTCAGGAAGAATACCGGAAAGGATTATGGGGATGCCTGGTTGTGGTTCTGCGGTAGTTTGCAGGGCTTTTTCTGCGAGAGCGGAAAACTGTTCAGCCGGTAGAAACTCTCGCAAGCGTACCAATCGATAAAAATCTATGTTGTTCAAGCCGATTTTTTGTCTGTTTCCGTATAACTTGGTCAAGAGCAGATCGCTCATCTCTTCACGCTTAATTGCGGCCAATAAATCATCACTTGTCGGGTTTTTCCCGGTGAAATCTGAAAAACGAGTGTAGAGAGAGCGTAATTCATCAGCCAGAAAAACCACATCCTCTTCGCGTTGACCCCGAGGCAGATAGAGGGGGATGATTGCCTGTTCGGGATTGATCAAATCCATAAGCATACTGGCCAGGCCCTGAAGCGAATCACAGGTGTGCGGAATCAGGATCAGGTTTGCGATATCCAGTCCGCCCATTTTTAAAAACGAAAGAGCATTGTGGACAATGGAACAGACATAAGCTTGCAGGTGCGTACCGCCAAGGCTCTCGTCAACTTTAGGTGGCCCCCAAACTTCAACCGGATAAATATTAAAAGACCGCAGCAGGGCACGAGAATAGTGGATAGGCAGTACTGCCGCAACGACTCCTCCCTGATCCTTGATACCCTTAATAACATCTTTTCGTTGAGGAATTGTTATGTCCATAAGTATCCTGTATTTGCTTGAAAAGATTAAATCACCAGCTCTGCTGGAGCGATCCTAAGAGACTTTGCCGGTCAGTCGAAGGCAGCCAACAGTTTATCAAAGCTTATCACATGTAAAGTGAGAATGTAAGTGTCATATAGTTTGGTAGTCGAAATAATTGTACGGCAAAATCTTAACTTTTACAGGTAAAATCCATCACCGTTATAACGGTGAGATTATTTTTAAATTAAGTAAAACTTGATGCATTCGTAAAAAGCCGCGGGATGGCTAAGTAAAAATTTCGATAGACAAGTTGTTGTGCTTTTCCAGGCGCGAGACTATACATGTAGTATGTCGAGTGTCTGGAAAAGCACAACAACGCAGGATATCGGAACTTTTTACGACGCCATCAAACTTGAAAATAATCGGTGGCAGGTCTTAGTCTCTCCTGAAGGGGTGCTAATCCGGATGTTTTTTTGACCCGTGGTTCCCCCTTTTTTTGACTTGACTTTTTTCTGTAGTTCTGATGTTTCTGTTTAAGTATAGTGAAATATTTTGCTTGTTTTTTGTTGATTGTGTCAATCCATGCCGGGAAGGAGCTGTGGATGTTTTTTAAGAGCAAAAAAAAATTATTGTTTTTAACTCTCTTTTTTTGTTCCTTGGCAACGATAGTATCTGCGGCGCAAACTGTAAGGGTCGGTGTTTATGAAAATAAGCCGTTGGTTTTTAAAGGTGAGAATGGTTCTTACCAGGGATTGTGTATTGATGTTTTAAGGGAGATTGCTCAACGTGAGGGTTGGCAATTGGAGTATATCTCTGGGAGTTGGCCGGAGTGTCTAGAGCGACTTGGTGATGCCAAGGTTGACCTGCAAGTCGCGATTGCCTGGTCGAAAGAGCGGGCCAAAAGTTTCTCTTTTTCTAAAGAGCCGCTCTTTATAAACTGGGGAGCCCTCTACGTTCAGCCGGGTTCCGATATAGAGTCGATTGTTGATCTTGCAGGCCGTAAGGTTGCTGTCTTGAAAGGAGATATTCATTACAAAGCCCTGGTTGATTTGCTAGCCCAATTCAAGACTGAGCCGCTTTTGGTCGAAGTCGATGGTTACGGTGACGTATTTAATAAAATTGGCAGCCGTGAGATTGATGCCGGGCTGGTCAATCGACTCTATGGCAGTTTGAATGATTGGCAATATAAGGTTGAACGGACCTCTATGATTTTGAATCCGATTGAAGTTCGTTATGCCGCGCCTTTGGGTTCGATAACGTTGTTGGCAAAGATCGACCGACACCTTGAGAAGATGAAGAGTGATAATGGTTCAATTTATCATCAATCAATGAACCGTTGGATGGGTGGTTCGGCCGGAGGTCAATGGCAGGCACCGGTTTGGCTTTTATGGCTTCTGGTGATTGCTGGTTTGTTCTTCTTGGCTCTTTTGTTGGTCAATGCTCTGCTGAAAAGAAAAGTTGCTGCACGAACCGCCCAATTACGGCAGTCAAATGAAGCGCTGATCGCGAGCCGGGAGCGTTTTGTCTTGGCGATTGAGGGTGCTAGATTGGGTTTGTGGGACTGGAATGTCATAACCAATGAGTTGGTCTGGAATGATTATATGTTGATAATGTTGGGCTATGAGCCCGGCGATTTGAAACACTCTTATGCTAGTTGGGAAAAACTGGTTCATCCTCAGGATCTTCCTGGGGTTGAGGTGTTGATTGAGGAGCATCTTAAAGGTGAAAGCTCGGTCTATGAATCTGAATATCGCATGCAGAGTAAAGCTGGGACCTGGCTCTGGATTCTTGATCGAGGACGGGTTCTACAGTTTGCAGAAGATGGTAGGCCGGAACGTTTTGTCGGCACTCATCTCGACATTACTGAACGTAAAGCTGCCGAAGATGAGCGCTTGCAGTTTGAATCCCAGATGCAGCATACTCAGAAACTCGAAAGCCTGGGGGTTCTAGCTGGCGGTATCGCCCACGATTTCAACAATATTTTGACCGCTATTTTAGGTAATGCCGATCTTGCCCGGATGGAGATATCCCCGCTCTCCCCGGCCGTACCCCGCATTGAAGCGATTAATATGGCGGCCTTACGTGCTGCCGGCTTGGCGCAGCAGATGCTGGCCTATTCCGGTCGGGGAAAATTTGTTTCCGAAGATATCAATATTAACGAACTGGTCGAGGAGATGGGCCATCTTCTGGCTGTAGCGATCCCTAAAAAAGTGGTTTTACGTTATCATGTGGCTGAAAACCTTCCCTTGATAGATGCCGATGCCGCTCAGATTCGTCAGGTGGTTATGAACTTGATAACGAATGCCGCAGAGGCTATCGGCGAGCGCAGTGGCGTGGTTACCGTGACCACTGGTCTGATCGATTGCAGTGAGAGTTATTTAGATGAAACATTTGCCTATGATGAACTTGAAACCGGTTTTTATGTGTTTGTTGAGGTTGCCGATACCGGTTGCGGGATGGATGCGAATACTAAAAGAAAGCTTTTTGATCCTTTCTTTACGACAAAATTTACTGGTCGGGGATTAGGGATGGCGGCTGTTCTCGGGATCGTCCGCGGCCACAAAGGGGCTATCAAGGTCTACAGCGAATTAGGAAAAGGTTCGACCTTCAAAGTTTTGATCCCGGCCCTTGAGCGCCATGCTTCCGAGATAAACCATCGACTCAAAGAAGAGAGTAATGATTGGCAGGGCACCGGTACCATTCTCTTGGTTGATGATGAAGAGACCATACGGGCGTTGGGCAAGGAGATGCTTAATATGTTGGGGTTTGCAGTGGTGATGGCTGAAGATGGTCGCGAGGCTTTGGATGTTTTTCAGGCAAATAAAAGCGATATAGTGGCGGTTATTCTAGATTTGACTATGCCTCACATGGATGGTGTGGAGGCCTATCGCAAATTACGTCAGCTCGATAAAGATATAAAAGTTATTGTGGCCAGTGGTTACAGTGAAAGTGACATTAGTGAACGGTTTTCCGGTAAGGGGTTGGTCGGGGTTATCCAGAAGCCCTTTCAACTTTTCGAACTGCGTGAAAAACTGAAAAAGGCTTTGCCTTAGAAAATCTGCAGGAGGTTGTCTAAGAATAGCAATTTTTTTCTCATAACGATGAGTTGGGGAAAAGGGTATTTGGGGACGGCCTCCGAGGAGGGAGAAGAGATGTTACGTAAATTGATTTGCAGTTTGGTCGTGGTGGTTTTGTTGGCTGTTTTGACGACGGTTGGAGCGGTCTCAGCGACAACCCAGTCTGATGAGGTGGTGACAACCCTTGATGATCAGGTTGGTGTGGCAGTAACTATTTACAATCAGAATCTGGCTCTAGTTAAGGATAAACGTCGATTGGCCCTGGCCAAAGGTGAAGTTAAACTCGCTTTTCGCGAAGTAAGTGCCCAGATGCGACCGGAAACTGCGCTTTTGACAGCCGCTGGCCTGGCGGTCATTGAGCAGAATTTTGAGTTTGATCTGTTAACTCCTGAAGCCCTGTTGAAAAAATATGTCGGCCATCAGGTTGAGGTAATCAGCCGGCATCCAACAACCGGGGTCGAGAGTCGAAAATCAGCAAAAGTTTTGAGTTCCAACAATGGGGTTGTGCTTCAGTTTGATGACCATATTGAGACCGGGGTTCCCGGGCGCCTCTCTTTTTCCAGGCTTCCAGAAAATCTGCGTGATCGGCCGACCTTGACCATGCTTATGGAGAGTACCGCAAGCGGGGCCAAAGATATCGAGTTGAGTTATCTGACCGGTGGTTTACGCTGGCAAGCTGATTATGTGGCTGAACTCAATGCGACCGATGATGCCGTCAATCTAAGTGGTTGGGTCACCTTAACCAATACCAGTGGCGCAAGCTATCTGAATGCCAAACTCCAATTGGTCGCTGGTGATGTTCATCAGGCCCCTCCCGAACAAGAATTTGATCGTGGCGGCCGGCGCGAAATGATGATGAAGGCGATGCCGGCTTCAGCTCCGCAGATGGCTCAGGAGGAGATGTTTGAGTATCATCTCTATACTTTGGAAAGGCCAACGACGATTGCCGACAATCAGAGTAAACAGGTTGCCCTTCTGCAAGCGTCATCGGTTCCCTGCAAAAAAGAGTTTCTCCTCAAAGGTAGTTCTTACTATTATCGCCGAGCCTATGGTGAGATCGACCGGAAACTTAAGGTCGGAGTTTTTGTCGAGATTGAAAACCGCAAAAAAAACCATCTTGGTCTGCCGCTGCCTAAAGGGGTGGTTCGGGTCTATAAAGAGGACTCCAAAGGGGCTTTGCAATTTGTTGGTGAAGATCGCATTGACCACACCCCGGAAAACGAGACTGTGCGTCTTAAACTTGGCGATGCTTTCGATCTGACGGCTGCCAAAAAACAGACCAACTTTAAAAAGATCGAAGGCGATGGACGCTATAACTATATCTATGAAGCGGCCTTTGAAATAAAGCTGAAAAATGCCAAATCAGAGGATGTCGAGATCAAGATTGTTGAGCCGATTCCTGGTGATTGGGAGATCCTTGAAGAGTCTCACAGCCATATTAAAGAGAGTAGCAGCGCTGCTTCCTGGCGCATCCCGGTACCGGCGAAGGGTGAGGCCAAGCTTATCTATCGCGTCCGGGTCAAACATTGATGGCGTCGTAAAAAGTTCCGATATCCTGCGTTGTCGTGCTTTTCCAGACACTCGACATACTGCATGTATAGTCTCGCGCCTGGAAAAGCACGACATCTTGTCTATCGAAATTTTTACTTAGCCATCCCACGACTTTTTACGAATGCATCAACATTGAGACGCATAAAGTTAAGCCATGCGAATTTTGATTATTGAACCATTTAATAGCGGGTCTCATGCCGCTTGGGCCCAAGGGTATCAGCGGCACAGCTCTCATAGCGTCGAAATTCTCGGTTTGCCGGGAAAAAACTGGAAGTGGCGTATGTTGGGGGCGGCAGTCACTTTGGCACGCCAATATCAGGAGTTAATTGTCGCTGGAAAGCAGTATGACTTGATACTGGCTTCGGATATGTTTGACCTGGCGGCTTTTTTGGGGCTGATTCGCAAATTTTCCGGTTCCGGCTCAGGTTTTGGCCCGCCTGTCGCTCTCTATTTTCACGAAAATCAGCTAACCTATCCTCAGTCGCCAAATGAGCAGAGTCGGCTTGCCGGACGTGATCGTAAGTTTGGATTGATCAATTTCACCAGTGCTCTCGCAGCCGATACCTGCTTTTTTAATTCCGACTTCCATCGTCTAAGTTTTATCGAAGCATTGCCGGGTTTTCTGGGTCGTTCTCCTGATTGTCAGGAGCTTGACGCAATTGCTGAAATTGAACGAAAGTCTGAGGTTCTTTATCTCGGTCTTGATCTTGAACGATTGTCAGCGTTAAAGCCTTCTAAAGAGCTGTTTGGTGAGTCCGACCGACCGCCTCTGATTTTGTGGAATCATCGCTGGGAGTATGACAAGAACCCAGCCGAATTCTTTGCCGTATTGCAGGAGTTGATGGCTTTGGGGGTTGATTTTGAAGTTGCGATTTTAGGTGAACACTACCAACCTCCACCCGAGCTTTTTCTCGAGAATCAGAAGCTTCTCGGTTCACGTCTGCTCCATTTTGGTTATGCCGAGAACTTTGCTGACTATGTCGCCTGGCTCTGGCGGGCCGATATCCTGCCGGTAACCTCAAATCACGACTTTTTCGGTGCCAGCGTGGTCGAGGCGGTTTACTGCAATTGTTATCCTCTTTTACCGCGTCGTCTGGCTTATCCTGAACATTTTCCAAAATCTGGAGATGATAAGTTTTTTTATTGTGATTCCAGAGAGTTGTGTGAAAAACTTAAATCTTTGATTGACCATGTAGGCGAGGTTCGTTCAACCAAGCTTAGCTCTCAGGTGGCCCATTACGACTGGTCTCAGATGGCTCCGCAATATGATAAAAAATTGGCTAGCTTGATCTCTTAAAACTCTAATTTACTGAGTTTACCATGCCAAATTCCATTCTGATTTTCACTACTCTCCAACTATTCATTTTCCTGGTGGTTATAATCTGGGTTCGGTGGCGACTTGCGCGTAAAGAACTAAAACTTGAAAATGATTTCAAAGATAAACGAATAGTTCTTGATGCCGAGCTTGAGGCGAGCCAAAAGTCTCTTCGTGATCTTTATGAAGATGCTTCAATCGCGTACGCTTCACTGGCTCCTGACGGCGAACGGATCTTGCGTAATAACCGCGCTTTTGCCGAGCTCTTTGAACGGCGGTCCGAGGAGTTGGTTGGCCTGGATCTAATAACTTTTTTCCCCGATCTGCCGGAAGGTTGGATTAAGGCCCGCCGGATTCTTGATCAGATCCGTCAAGGGCAGGGGGCCGATGATCTTGAAGTCAAGATCAAAAGGGCTGATGGAGATCTTTTGTGGGTCACGATGGCAGTTCGTGATCTCAAAGATGAGGGTGGGGCGATTTTCGAAACCCGGATCAGCCTGGTTGATATCAGTGATCGAAAAGCGGCCGAGTTGAAACTTAAAGAGAGTGAAAAACAGTTTCGTACCCTGGTTGAAAATATTCCCGGCGTGGTCTATCGTTACCAGCTGACCGAGCCGGTCGGGATGCTGTACGTCAGTGATCAAATTGAAAAGTTGACCGGTTATGAGAAAGATATATTCTTAGGTGAGAAAGCGTCCGAAGGTTTTGCATCAATTATTCATCCCGATGACTTTGAGCGTATCAGCCAGGAAACTTTTGCCGCAATTGCTGAACATAAAACCTATCTGATTGAATATCGACTTGTCGATCGGGATGGTGAGGAGCATTGGATACTTTCTAAAGGCCAAGCCCAATATGATGAGCAGGGGCAGCCTTTTTGTCTGCACGGAACGATTATCGAAATTACCGATAAAAAAATTATTGAAGAGGCTCTGTTAGATGCTGAAAAACGTAATCGGTTGTTGCTTGAATCGGTGGCTGAAGGTATTTTTGGGGTGGATAGTCTGGGTCGCATAACATTTATCAATCCGGCAGCCGCCAGGATGCTTAATTATGAAGTTGACGAACTTGTCGGCCGCCCGATTCATGATCTGATCCATCATAGTTATCCCGATGGCAGCAAATACGAAGAGGACTCCGGCCCTCTTTTTGCAGCTTGTCGAAACGGTGTCAGCAGCCAACGTGCGGATGAGATTTTCTGGCGTCAGGATGGTAGCAGTTTTAATGTCGATTACTCCTGTGTCCCGGTTCGGCAGCAGCAGGAGCTGGTTGGTGCGGTCATGGTTTTTCGTGATATTACCGATATAGTTGCCATGCATCGAGACTTTGTCAATCTTCTCGAAAACAGTACCGATATTATCTATATCAAAGATATGGATTTGAAAATCAGAGTCTGCAGTAAAGGTTTAATGCTCGATTCCGATTTTATCGATCGTCATGAACTCGAGGGTAAAAATGACTATGAAATCTTTCCTCCGGCTTTTGCTGAACGTAACTACCAGGTGGAACAGGAAATCCTGCGTACTGGTCGGCCAGTACTCAATTATGAGGACAGCTACTATACTGAAGGTGGCGATAATTTAAGGTGGTTGAGTTTTAGTAAACGGCCGATCTTTGACCATGCTGACCATGTCGTTGGTCTTTTTGCCATCGGTAAAGATATCACCGTAATGAAGCAGCTGGCTCATGAGCTGGCCGGGGCCAAGGAAGCGGCAGAATCGGCCAACCATGCCAAAAGTTTTTTTCTGGCCAATATGAGTCACGAAATTCGCACTCCAATGAATGCCATTATTGGTATGACCCACCTTTGCCGCCAGACTGAACTTAACGATAAACAGCGTAATTATCTTGAAAAAATTGATCGGGCATCTCAATCTCTGTTGGGAGTTATTAACGATATTTTAGATTTTTCCAAAGTTGAAGCGGGAAAGCTGGAGCTTGAAAATATAGAATTTGAACTCGATAAGGTGCTTGAAAATCTCTACAATCTGATTGGTATCAAAGCCCGGGAAAAAGATTTGGAGCTGCTTTTCGACAGTAGTCATGAGACTCCTCAAAATCTGCTTGGTGACCCCTTACGCTTAGGGCAGGTACTTATTAATCTGGCAAATAATGCGGTTAAATTTACTGATCAGGGTGAGGTTGTAATCAGTGTGCGGGTGATTGATAATCGCCATGAAGAGATTAAGCTGCAATTTTCTATCAAAGATACGGGTATAGGTATCAGCCCGGAACAGCAGAAACAGCTCTTTCACCCTTTCAGTCAAGCCGATAGTTCCACTACCCGAAAATATGGCGGTACCGGTTTAGGATTGGTGATCTGCAAGCGTCTGGTGGAGTTGATGGGCGGCGATATCTGGGTTACCAGCAAACCTGATCAGGGTTCAACTTTCCATTTTACGGTCTGGTTCGGTCTGCAAACCGGTGATCAGGTTCAAACCAAGAGTCTCTTGGCCGACCACTTAAAGAATTTACGGGTTCTCGTGGTCGATGATAATGCTACGGCCCGCGATATTTTAAGTTCCATGTTGAGTTCTTTGGGTTTTGTCGTCACGGTCGCCACTTCCGGATTGGAAGGGGTTGATTTACTGGTTGCAGCTGAAGCTGAACGAAAACCTTTCCAACTGGTCTTGATGGATTGGAAAATGCCGGGTTTGGATGGTCTTGAAACCGTTCAGTTAATACGTGAAAAACACGATATTTCGGAAGAACTTAAAATTATTATGGTCACAGCTTATGGACGGGAAGAGGTGATGCTTAAAGCTAGACAGGCGGGCCTGGATGGCTTTTTGCTGAAACCGATCACTTCGTCTCTACTTTTTGATAATATTATGGAGGCTTTTGGTCAGGAGGTACCAAAGCGTTCCCACTATAAAATTTCAGCTCGAATTGAATCAGAGGTGGTCAAAACTCTGCATGGAGCCCGCATTCTTCTGGTTGAAGATAATGAGATCAACCAGGAAGTTGCGCTGGAGCTATTGCAAAATGCCGGTATGCAGGTTAAACTTGCAAGTGATGGACGCCAAGCGGTTGCAATGGTACAGGATGAATGTTTTGACGGCGTTCTCATGGATATTCAGATGCCGATTATGGACGGTTATCAAGCGTCCCGGGCGATCAGGGGCCAGGAAAAATTTAAAGATTTGCCGATTATCGCCATGACTGCCAACGCCATGACTGATGATCGGGAGAAGAGTCTGACGGCCGGCATGAATGATCATATATCCAAACCGATCAAGGTTCATGATATGTTGGTGACGATGGCCCGTTGGATTATGCCTGGAGTTCCGGTAGCAACCGAAATAGAGAGCGAAGCTGTGCCGTTGCTGCCGGAATCTACGGTGCCGGTTCCCCCGGAGCCTCTGTTCGTACATGAAAAGCTTAATGCTATAGATGGTCTCGATGTGTCCGCCGGCTTGGCGACGGTTCAGGGCAATGAGGTTCTTTACCATAAATTGCTGGTTAAATTCAGACAGAATCAGGATGACATTGGGGAAAAATTTCGTCAAGCCCAGATTTTAGGAGAGCGCTCAAGTGCCGAGCGATTGGTTCACACTTTAAAAGGCGTGGCTGGTAATCTTGGGGCTTGGGCTGTGCAGAAAGCGGCCCAAAATTTTGAGTCAGTTCTACGTGAAGAGTGTAAGAGTTGGGACGAAAATCCTGATTTAAACCACTTAAATAAACCGCTACAAATTTTAGAACAAGAAGTTGCCGGTTTGCTTCAGGGTCTTGAGGCTGCCTTTGTGAGAGTAGCTGAAGTCAAGCCTGTAACTCCAGTTGAGTTCCAAGTTCAATATAATGATTTGAAACCTCTTCTTGATGAGCTGGAGCAACTTCTGGCCGATGATGATACACGAGCCACCGAAGTTCTTGAAAGCTTGCATGTTAAGCTCTCTTCAG
>DAOWIX010000191.1 GCA_030640695.1 Deltaproteobacteria bacterium
CGGCCCGGAACAAAATATTGATGAAGCTCGTCACTCAAACCATAAAGCAGGGTGAAGCTCAAAACCCAAATGAGGTGCTGGACGACATCTCGTTCTGGGTTAAGGTAAACCAGAATCCGCATCAGGAGAAGACCAAAGCCCGTATACTCCAGAAGATGGGCGATTTTGTCGGGCACGACAAAAGGGCTCAAGCTGTCGGGATCACTCTGCGCCGACAGCCAAAAGATGAGCAGACAGTAAAGCAAAAACGGCACAACATAAACCAGCAGAAAGTGCTTTTGACGACACCTTTCAAGAACCGGCATCAGGCCACCACCTCACCCTTTAGAGAGTGCTTAAAGGCCTCAACTATCTTCACCCTGTAAATATCGCCAGCTACAACTTTAGTCGAAATTGAGACCGGAGCCGGAAAATTAACAATCCGGCTTTCCGGAGTTCGACCGCTCCACTCCCCTTCACCCCGCTTACTCGGACCGGTGACCAGAACTTCACTGACCTTACCGACCTGGGCCAAGAGAAGCGTCTGACTTATTTTATTCTGAAGAGCCTGACACCGTGCCAGACGATCGCGCTTCTCCTCATCAGGAATCATATCCTCATAGTCAGCCGCCCGAGTCCCGGGACGGGCTGAATATTTAAAGGAGTAGATCTGATCGTAGCCCACTTTTTCAAGCATCATCAAAGTTTGCTGAAAATCGGCCTCACTCTCACCCGGAAACCCAACGATAATATCGGTGGTCAGAGCGACATCGGGCATGACCTGGCGCAACTTCTCCACATTTTCAAGATAGACTGCCGCCGTATAACCCCGCCCCATGCGTTTCAAGACAGCATCACTGCCAGCCTGCAGGGGCAGATGCAGGGAGGGGCAGAGCTTGGGCAGAGTCGCAAAAGCTGAAATCAACTCGTCTGACATATCCTTGGGATGAGAGGTCGTAAAACGAATTCGCTCAATCCCCTCAACCTCATGAACCATGCCTAAAAGTTCTGCAAAACTGATCTCACCCGGTGCCTTCAAGCCATAGGAGTTAACATTCTGCCCCAATAGCATCACCTCTTTAATACCGGCTTCAGCCAGCTTGCGAACCTCTTCAATAATCGCGCTGCTGGGCCGACTGTATTCACGACCTCGAACATAAGGCACGATACAGTAACTACAAAAGTTATCACAACCCTGCATGATCGTGACCATGGCGTTGACCGCTTTAGGATCCGGCCTCGCCATCACCTCAAGACCGCCTGGACAGGCCAGAAAATCGGTAGAACTTGCGGGCTTTTGTGAACGCCGCACCCCAGCCACCAACTGCGGCAGACTATCGAGCTGATGAGTACCGAAAACAATATCGAGACCGGGACAGCGCTCTAAAAGTTTCTTACCCCACTGCTGAGCGACGCAACCGCCAACCGCAATCACTAATTCGGGACGTTGCCTTTTCAAAGGAATATAGCGCCCTAAAGCACTAAAGAGTTTAAGCTCCGGTTTCTCCCGCACACTGCAGGTATTGATGATAATCAGATCAGCCGAGCGGCTATCACTGGTCGGCTGATAATCTTGATTCGCAAAAAGATGAACTATCTTTCCCGAATCACTGACATTCATTTGACAGCCGTAGGTCTCTATATAAACTTTCAACAACTCCACTCCCAATTTCCCAGCGGCTCCAGAGCCCGGTGATTAGTTAAATCAAGCTGAATCGGGGTAATCGAAACAAAACCGTTGCGCACCAGAGTCGCATCAGAACCTTCGAGATCTTCACCCGGCATCACTTCGCCACCAATCCAATAGTAGTGCCGCCCCCGGGGGTCGACATTTTCCCGCACCACATCAGAGTAGGTGCGTTTCCCCTGCCGGGTAATACGAAAGCCAGCCAGTTTCTCCCAAGGCAGATCGGGCACATTAACATTGAGCAGGGTATCAGGTGGAAGCCCGAGTTCAAGAACCTTTCCGGCCACCTCACGAGCCGCCCTTGAGGCCGTTGCAAAATGGTGTTCGCGAGCTATATCAAGGGAGACGGCAAGAGCCGGAATCCCTAACAAAGTTGCCTCAAAAGCTGCCGCCACCGTCCCTGAATAGGTTATATCATCACCCAAATTACCGCCCCGATTGATTCCGGAAATGACCAGATCGGGTCGCCGAGCCCGCATAATATGGTTAATGCCGAGAAAAACACAATCGGTCGGGGTACCGTCAACCGCGTAATGGTTAGGCGAACGCTCATCGATGCGTAAAGGGTGCTGCAGGGTCAAAGAGTGACCGCTGGCACTCTGCTCTCGATCAGGGGCAACTACCGTCAATTCACCAAGCCCCAAAAGCCCTGCTTCAAGCTCTTTAATACCGACAGCATCAAAGCCATCGTCGTTACTAATCAGAATTTTCGTTCCCATATTTCCAAGCCGGGACAAACCGGAACCAACAAAAGGGTACCTTGAAAAATTGCCTTTTTGTCCGATTACTGCGTTAGGCTCAAATTTTAATCCTCGGAATACTTAGTGTATGCCTGCGGTTAAAATCCTCGCCTGCCTTGTACTCGAACAAAAATTCTACTTTTTCAAGACACCCAACAGTTAATAAAAAAATGCGTTAACTATTCAGCTAACCCGCAAGGTTAGTGCCTTACAGAACATTTCCTAGTCTTAAAAACAAGAAAATGTTCTGTAAGGCACTAATAATCATTTAAAATTTCAGCGTCAAGCAAAAGTAACGGCATCTTCAAGGTTGCAATAGCGAACTGAACTGATTATAGAGGGACTTTGACTATTTTTTTTCTAATCCAACCGGCCTCACATCAACAAACCGGCAGAATCGACAAACGAGACCATCATGCGCAAATCACGGCAAACCAGAACACTCTTCTTGGGACTTCTCGCACTTACCATCCTGGTGACCACAATTTTTCCAAACCCAACTTTGGCCACCGAGTTCGAAGATAACCTTGAGAAGAGACCTCAGATCGCAATCCTGCTGCCCTTAAGCGGCCCATTTGCCGATCTCGGCAAAACCTTACAGAAGGGTTTTGAGCTTGGCTTTACCCAAGCAAAAGAGAGCTTCCCGGATAGCCGTCAATTCAACATCAAATTTCTCGACAGCGAGGGTAATCCGGAAACCGCGCGCTCTCTGATCGCCCTTTTGAATAGTGAAGGCGAAACCTTAATCGCTGCTGGAACCCCATTAAACACTACGGCTTGGACCGCCAGTCAAGCCAGTGAAGAGAACGGCCTGCCCTATCTGATTGTCGGCGCTAACCAGGATAATCTGATCAACGATAAAAGCGTCTTCACCTTTCGCCTGACCCAAACCCGCTCCGCTAAAGAGACTATGCTCTCTGAATTTATCGATTCTCAAGAGCCCGCGATTCAGAGCATGGGCATCATCTATGGTGAAAGCGCCTGTGCCATACGCCAGGCCCGACGGCTCAGAAAGTTATGCGCAAACAAAAATATCGACCTCGCAATCTGGGAAGTCTACCGCACTAATGAACGTAATTTCTATGATCTTTTAAATCTCATCAAGGAGCGTCAGCCGCAACTGCTCATTCTGGCCACAAGCCCTATCGCCAGTGACAAACTCTGGGGACAGGGTCAACGTCTCGAACTGATCCCGCCCATAACCATCACCACCCCAATCAATTGCGTACCGGGAACCGGCAAACCGACATCATCAAGCCAGCTTGACAAACAGATACTCTACGCAACCCCTTGGCTTACGCCAGCCAGTCAAGAAGATCTTCGACTCCCGGAAAACCACCTCCAGGCCCAGGGGGTTGCCGCCGCTGAGATCATCCTTGAAAGCCTTAATAGAAGCCTCGATCTGACCTCAGGAGAGATCGTCAAAGCCTTGGAGACAACCAACATGAGCACCGTCTACGGCCAGGTGAATTTTTCAGGCCCTGGCCTGGGGCACCAGAACCCCCGGCCCTGGTATCTCTGCTCTTATGATGCAGAGGGCGCAAGCAGTGCCGTCTTCCCCCTGCCTCCAGACCAGGAGACGACAACTACGGAATCAACTGACAAACCGCAAACCAACAAACCCGTCCAATAAACAGCCTGAACTATGTCAAAAAAAATCAGTGTTCTCTTTTTATGCACCGGCAACTCCTGCCGCAGCCAGATGGCTGAAGCCTGGACCAGATTTCTGAAAAAAGATACCATAGAACCTTTCTCCGCCGGGATCACGGCTCACGGCCTTAACCCGGACGCAATCACGGTAATGCAGGAACTCGGCCTTGATTGTTCCGATTGGCACAGCAAAACCCTGAAGGATATGCCACCGGGAATCACCTTTGATTACGTTATCACCCTTTGCGACAACGCCTCGCAAAGCTGCCCCTATTTCCCTGCCACAACAGCCATCATCCATAAAGGCTTTGACGATCCACCCAAACTTGCCTGCGAAGCCACCAACGTCATTGAACGTCTGGCCCCCTATCGCCGAGTTCGAGATGAATTAAAAACCTTCATCCTCTCCCTGCCGAAAAACCTCCCCAAACAATAAAGAGACCACACACCTTACCCGATCTCCTGGTAATCATTGGAGAACACCATTATCGTTGCATTCTCACAGATCAGTCATGCTTATTTGCCAAGTGCCGATCTCGGCTACCGGCAGGGAGGGAGCTGAGAAAAAAAATGAAGAATTTGCCGCAGATGTCTTGATATGTTATATTGATGTTTTAACAACCACCTATTTCACTAGGGGGAAAAGATGCCTAGTCTTCACTGCCCGCAACAAAGTGCTCGACAAAATCTGGTGACCATATTTCTGGTTCTCGCAATAGTGTTTACCAACCTCCTGGCTCAAGCCCAAACCCAATGCGACCCGGCCGCAGTCTGGTTGACTTTGCCGGATTCAAGCCAGGTTGCCGATGTCAACAAACAACTGATGACCGACAGCGGCCCAACCGTAAATCACCACACCCAGACCACCACCTATTCCCGTCGCTGGCAGGGAGCCTCCACTCTGCGTTCGTTGAGTATCACAATGATTATTCACTCAACCGTAAAAACCGCCGCCGATAGCGTAAAAAGCTATGGCGAGGGTTTGCTGAAAAGTAAAGATGGTCTGAAAGTTTCTCTCGGTGACCTCGGCTATCGTACCAACGTAGATAGTAACAGGCGTCCCTATTTCATGGTTCATAAAGGACGTTTTGTCATCACCTACTACACCTCCTATCCAGGTCGCAAAGGGAGAATAATTGATATCCCGGCACAAGAGAAAACAATCCGGGAAATCCTTAGCAAAATTTCCAGCCTCCCCTGTTTCATTCCCGGCGGGCAACCACCACCGCCACCACCAAACAGCTGCCCCACGGTAAAACTCAGCTTCTCTCCGACCCAACCCCTGCCGACCGATACCATCACACTGACAGCCAAGGCGACCGATGCCGATGGCGATAAGCTGACCTACAAGTGGGAAATTACGGATTACAAGAGTGGTAAAAAGATCACGGTTAACTGGGCCGGATCCCGGCATACCTGGCAGCCTCCCGGGCCAGGGAGATATGGAGTCTTGGTTGAGGTCTACGATGGTATATGTCCGGGCCGTTACCCAGGCCGTCACCTTAAATATATCTCCGTTGTTCCTGATCCCAATCGGGCCAATAAACCACCGGTTATAAACTTGTCAGCCAAACCGAAATTGGCTCTGGTTGGCCAGAAAGTACTCTTTACCGCAGTGGTCAATGATCCAGAAGGTGATCCAGTCGGCCAGCCTAGTTGGTCTTTGGGGGGCAAGAACAGCGGAATGAAGGTCGAGAAGAGGACCGGCAACACCTTTACCTGCAGGGACAACTTTACAGCCGGACGGAGCTCGATCTTTTTTTCCGTGGCCGACGCTTATGGAGCCAGGGCCTCTGGAGGTACACATATTTTGGTCACAGACCCAAATCAGGCGCTTGATGTAAAATTAAGCTGGAGCCCGTCGATGGGGTCATTATGCTGTGTCGATGAGGGAGGCAACATTACTTTCAGCGCCCTCGCCAACAACCCGAAACAAGAGCCGCTAACTTACGCCTGGAGTATTGACGGCAAAAGAAAAACAACTTGGCAGGGAGCCCGGGTGATCTGGGGTAATGTTCCATATAAGAAAAAATATAAAATAACCGTCCAGGTCTGGAAAAAAAGCGGCGAAACGGCCAGTGACGACGTATATCTGAATGTTTTTCCTATGCAACCGCCACCGCCCCCACCGACAGTCAACAGCAAACCAAAGGTCACACTGATCTGTTTGACCGCCAAACCGCAAGCCGGCCAGCCGGTTCGTTTTAAAGCGACGGTTTCCGATGCCGATGCCGGGGATAAGCTGACCTGGAAGTGGAGCCTCGATGGTAAAGCTGTCGGCTGGTCGAGCTTGGCAGCAGCCTGGAACAACTCGACGGCGGGAAAACACAACGTCACCATCACGGTTTCCGACGGCACCGATAAAGTTAGTAATACGAAAACTTTTACGGTTCAGGCTTTGTCGCCACCACCACCACCACCGGCCACAACGACAATTATTCAGAGCGCGGAATTTGTCGACAACGCGACTTCATCGGTCTGGGGAAGTAGTACGAAAAACCGTTGGCAGGCGGGTGAGGAAATCGGCTTGCGGATTAAATTGAAGCCGGTAAACCGTTCCCATAACCTTGAAATTATCTGGCGAGATGCTGCCGGCCGGAAACAAAAACGAGACCCAGCCGCAGTTTCCGCTAGTGTTGGCTGGGGCCAGGGAGAGACTATCTGGTCCGCCTATCGCTCGTCGACTAATGACGCCGTCGGCAACTGGACGGTCGAAATTATGGTCGATGGCCGTCTCGATCGAACCTTGAATTTCAGACTTGATCGGAAAATCAGAAGTATTTCACGAGGACAATCTCTACCCCCTTCACGACAACCGGGAAGCAGGCCGCAAAGCCAGCCCACACCTTCAACTTCCGGAACCGGCAGCGGAGGAACACCGACACCTTCATCGACCTGGAAACCGGTCTTTTGATCTTTTCAATTACCGAATTTTAGATTTTTTATTTAAAGATCAAACATGATGGCACCGTAAAAAGTCTGAAATCTCTCTATAACGTCATTCCGGCGAAAGCCGGAATCCAGTAAATTCAATAACTTCTGGATACCGGATCAAGTCCGGCATGACGGTTTTGAGACTTCTTACGAATGCATCAAACATCACCCTAGAAAAGTTTTTGGGAAACAGCTTCTGACTATGACGACAACACAAAACATAAACACCCTCAAAGGCCTGCTGGTTCAGGACGCCATGAGCAAACAGGTGATCGGACTCCCGGCTGAAACATCGCTTGAGAAATCTATAAATCACTTGATAAGACATAATGTCGATGCCCTACTGGTTCATGATAGTGAAGATATCCCCATCGGAGTGGTTTCTAAAACAGATATCATGGGAGCCTATTATGCCTGTCTGCCGCTAACTACCGCA
>DAOWIX010000105.1 GCA_030640695.1 Deltaproteobacteria bacterium
ACCGGAACTGATTGAGGCTTTTCTTGACAACTACAACTATGACCCGGAAACCAGAACTATTCTGGTTGGTGAGTTAGAGAGTATGAAAGAGGTTCCGGGACGCAACTTCTTCATCGCGGCTGCAACCCTGGCCAACGAAGAAACCAGCGCCCTGCTCTATCAGGTAACCGCCCAGATGATGGCCGATTATCACCGCCTTATAGCTCCGGCAATCTCTATCGGAACCCTCAGCGGCCGCCCCTTTCTGAGAAACCGCGACAACATGATTATTTTACCACTACCGGTCGATTATCTCTTCTGGACTGCGCCCGTCGCCGCCAAACTGGAAGCATTTGAATCCGGTCTGGCCCAAGTCAAACCATTCACAGGCAAAGAGTTATGGCTCAACGGCAAAGTCGAACAACAAACCGGAGAGATAATCGCAGCCCGCGGCTGGCAGATTATACAGGACGTAAACTATAAGCTCATCAAATAGCGCAATGCATTTACACTTTTTTAAAAAAACAATTGCTGTCCGGCAAACTTACTACCTTGGAAGTTTGCCGGACAGCAATGAAAAACAATTCATAAGTAAATTAATGACACTGACTGGAAAACGCCGGCCCTGCCATTTTCACGGCAACCGACTCTATTTTGCGCCGGGCTGGCAGAAAAAACTCGAAGAGATCGGCCTTGTTCAAGGAAGCTGCTGGGATAAACTCAAACCGGGTGAACTCATCACCCACAGCAAACGAACCAATGCCTACAAGGTTAATTTACCCTGTGGCGAAACTGTTTATTTCAAACGCTATCTGCTTTTTGGCAAACCTTTAAAATTCTACCTGCGTCCCAGCGAGACGGCAGTGGAAGTTTTCAGCTACAAAGAGATGGAAAAGCTCGGTATCCCGATCGCCGAACCTCTGGCGGTAGGTGAAATACGCCGCTGCGGCTCGCTTGTCGCGGCCTGTATCGTCACCCGGGAAATCCCCGAAACCATAACCCTGAAAGATTACGCCATTCATGAGTGGGCCTTTCTTCCCCCACAACTACGGAAAGAAGCATTTCTTACTATATCTGCAACCATTTGCCGACATCTGCAAACCATGCATGGGGCCCGTTTTTTTCATTTCGACTCCAAATGGCGCAATATCCTGATCAGGCAAAACCAGACAGGAATGATTGAGGGTCTCTGGTGGATCGACAGCCCGCGAGGCAAAAAATTACCTGTTTGGCGTAGCGAGCGCGGCATCATCTACGACCTTGCCAGCCTCTGTCGTATGGCTCTATCATTTTTAAGCCGGAGCCAGCGCTTACGTTTTTTATACACCTATTGCGGCCCGAACATGACCCGCAAAGAGGTAAAAAACCTCGCCATCAAGATCAATCAGCACCTGCAACGCAATCCCCCAAAACTTGTTAAACCGGTAAGGCGTCTTTAGCATAATAACGGTAAACGACAAAGGCCCCTCCGTGATCGCGGCTGGATCACGGAGGGGCCTTTGTCGTATGTATTTGACCGTAATATGCTACAAAAGTTTAATCTCTTCTCTACTCATTTTCGATCAGCATGCTCATCCCCATACCACCACCAACACAGAGGGTTGCCAATCCCAGATTTAAGTCGCGGCGCTTCATCTCCTGCAAGAGGGAAATCACAATCCGGGTTCCGGTGCACCCGACGGGATGGCCCAGGCCGATGCCGGAGCCGTTGACATTAGTGATTTCGCGATTGAGGTCTAGTCCTTGCTCACAAGCCAGATATTGGGCGGCGAAGGCTTCGTTAAGTTCAATAAGTTCGATATCGGAGAGTTTGCAGCCCGATTTTTGCAGAAGTTTTTGGGTTGCCGGAACCGGCCCCCAACCCATAATTTTCGGGTCACAACCGGCGACTGCATAGGAGCGAATCCGGGCCAGGATCGGCAGGCCCAAAGCTTCGGCTTTTTGGCGACTGGCAAGTAGACAGATAGCCGCGCCATCATTGAGCCCAGAAGCGTTACCGGCAGTGACCGTTCCGGTTTTAGCAAAAATCGGTTTCAAACGTTCAAGATCGCTCATCGTCAAGCCTCGACGAACATGTTCATCCGTATCAAAGATTTGCGGATCACCTTTGCGCCGAGGAATGGCAATCGGAATGATCTCATCTTTAAAGTTCCCCAGATCAATTGCTTTTTCCGTATTGTTGTGACTTCTAAGAGCAATGACATCTTGTTCCTGACGGGAGATATCATATTTCATGGCCAGATTTTCAGCGGTCTGGCCCATGATAAATCCCGGCGGTTCGAGTAGGCAGGAGCCGGAATGGAGCAACTCCCACATCGAATCCATCATCTTGCCATGTTGCAGGCGAGCCCCCCAACGAGCCGCCGGAAGACAGTAGAAAGCATTTGACATCGATTCCATGCCTCCGGCTAAAATGAGCTCGGCATCACCTAAACGAATCTGGTTAGCGGCCTGGGCCAAAGCTTCCATAGCGCTTGAGCACTGACGTTGAATAGTGACTGCCGGCACCTCGACCGGGATTCCGGCAGCCAGAGCTGCAGTACGAGCCGTATTGGCTTCATCCGGGCACTGAACACAATCACCCATGATAACATCATCAAGCTCGGCCGGATTCACCGCCGGAACTTGTCCCAGCACCCCTTTAATCACCTGGGCTCGCAACTGATGAGCCCGCATATCTTTCAAAGAACCACCAAAAACACCAATAGCGCTGCGACCCATGGCAACAATCACCACATCTCGATCATTTTTCATTTTTCACTCCTAATTATTTATACACGGCATCGATCTCGGCCGCAAATTTCTTATAGACATTCGCCCTTCTGATCTTCATGGTGGCGGTCATTTCGTCATCGTCATGATCAAGCTCTTTGGTCAGCAGTTTAAAGCGGCGAATATTCTCAACCCGGGCAAACTGCTGATTGACTACCTCAACCTCGGCCTTGATCAGATCGTTGACCTCGGGCAGGCCTGAGAGGTTTTTAAAATTGGTAAAGGTAATACCTTTGTCGATAGCCCATTTACTGACATTGTCAAAATCTATCTGCAAAAGGGCCGCCAGATAATTACGGCCCTCGCCAACGACGATCGCTTCTTTGATGAAAAGGCTGGTTGTAAGCGCGTTTTCAATCTCCGATGGGGCAATATTTTTACCGCCGGAGGTGATAATGATATCCTTTTTGCGGTCAACGATCTTGAGATGGCCATCTTCATCAAGAACGGCAATGTCTCCGGTATAGAGCCAGCCGTCAACAATCATATCTTTCGTCGCTTCTTCATTTTTGTAGTAGCCGACAAAGATCGATTCACCCCGTTTTAGAAGTTCTCCTTCAGGGCTGATCTTAAAATCTATTATATCAATGGCCTTGCCCACAGTGCCAAGTTTAATATCGTCGCCCATATGGATAAATGAGAGCCCGGTACACTCTGTCATACCGTAACCCTCTTTAACCCGGATGCCGATATCATGGAAAAACCGTAAGACCTCGGGGCTTACTTTAGCGGCAGCAGAGAAACAAAAGTGTGCCCGCCGCAAGCCCACATAGTTCTGCAGGGACCTGAACATCAGCCAGTAGGCAGCAAAACTGAGTAGCTTCAAGGTTAAACCGACAGGCTGGTGATTAAGTAAGAGATCGGCACGGCGGCGGCCGACAGCCATACAGCGATGATAGAGCCATCTTTTAAGAGGTGAAGTCTCTTTAATGTTGATAAGAATTGCCGATTGCAGTTTCTCCCAGATCCGGGGGACGCCCAAGAAAATGGTGGGTCCAATTTCACGCAGATCAGATTGAATGGTCGCAATACTTTCCGCAAAGTTTACCGGATAACCGACAAAAATAGGTAGAAAAAGAGTGAAGATCTTTTCCGCCACATGGCATAAGGGCAGATAAGAGACCACCATATCATCCGGCGTCGGGCCGATGGCCGCGATGGTACTAAGAGTCGTTGCTTCAATATTGCGGTGGTTGATCATCGCCCCTTTGGGTTTGCCGGTGGTACCTGAGGTGTAG
>DAOWIX010000023.1 GCA_030640695.1 Deltaproteobacteria bacterium
GGAAGTAACGCCAACTCCTGCGGTTAAGCCGGGGAGTGTCAAATCAATATCCAGCCCTGAAAAGGATGATAAGCTGTCGCTTTCAGTTGAGCCGCAAAAGGTAGAGGCGCAAGAAGCCGAGTCCTATAAGTTGGCAAAAACTCAGTCGCTTGAGACTGTGGCCCTAAATTCTCCCCGATCTCAACCACCTGTCGTCCCTGCAGTTGTCGAGCAGGTGGTTGAGGTCGGCAGCTATGTCCTGCAATCAGATCTGGAGGAGGCTCGCTCTCAACTTGAGGTTCTGGGATTTACTGTGACAGACGAAGTCAGGAAACTCCCGACTCCGATGTACCGGGTCTTTATGGGGCCCTATTCCAATCGCCAAGAAACGCGAAAAATGATGGCTGTGGTTCGCAAAATGGGTGATCAGCCCTTCATTCAGAAGCTGGAAGTTGGCTCTCTTGTGATTATTGGCTCCTTCTATCTTGAAGCCAGTGTGGTGGCCTGGGAAAACATGTATCATGATGCCGGGCTTAACCCAAAAGTGCGGCAAGAGAGTCTCATGATACCGCATACCCAGTTGCTGCTCGTAGGATCTCAGGTGAACAATAACCCGGAAGTGGTTCTCACCCAGGTGAGGGCTGCCGGCTTTTCTGATGCCAACCTTAAAACAATCTCCTCATCCAACCCCAGCGTTAAGTGATATAAACTGTCTGCATGATTAGAGCGAATGATATTATAGAGAAAGTTGCCGATTATTATCCAGAGGCAAATTTTGATACCATTCGCAAAGCATACGCCTACAGCGCTTACGCCCATCGCAATCAGGTTCGCCTCTCTGGTGAACCCTATATGATCCATCCGATCGAAGTCGCCAATATGCTGGCCGAGATGAAAATGGATTTGGCCAGCATCGCGGCTGGCCTTCTCCATGATACCCTTGAAGATGACCCGCTAACTTCAATTGAAGACTTAAGCCTTCGTTTTGGCGATGAGATCACCTCTCTGGTTGAAGGGCTGACCAAGATCAGCAAGATAAAATTTAAGAGCTCCCGTGAGCATCAAGCCGAGAATTATCGCAAAATGATTCTCGCTATGGTCAAGGATATTCGAGTTCTGGTGATTAAGTTGGTTGACCGCATCCACAATATGCGGACTCTCGATTTTCAAAAACCAGAGCGTCAGGAAGCGATTGCCCAGGAGACTCTGGATATCTATGCGCCGCTTGCCAACCGTTTGGGGATATCCTGGATTAAACAGGAGCTCGAGGATAAATCTCTGCGTTATCTGCAGCCGACCATCTATCACGAACTTGAGGAGAAGGTCGCCCGTAAAGAGCTTGAAAGTCGTGAATTTATTGATAATATTATAAAACTTGTGCAGCGCAACCTTGAACATAACGGTATCAGAGGGCAAGTGGCTGGGCGGCTTAAGCACCTCTACAGTATCTATCGTAAAATGATGCGCCGCAATATCTCCTTTGAACAGATCTATGATATAATTGCTTTTCGGGTACTGGTTGCTGATAAGGCGGAATGCTATAATGTTCTAGGTGTTATTCATGCTCTTTGGCGGCCAGTACCGAGCCGTTTTAAAGATTTTATCAGCATTCCCAAGGTCAATATGTACCAGTCGCTACATACTTCTGTGATTGGGCCGGATGGCCGTCATGTCGAGTTTCAGATTCGTACCCAGGAGATGCATCAGATTGCCGAGATGGGGATTGCCGCTCATTGGCACTATAAGGAGGGCTATCAGCTTGATGATCATGACCGTAAACAGATGGATTGGTTGCGGCAGATGATTGAGTGGCAGCAGGATGTCAATAATCCTGGTGATTTCCTTGATTCCGTCAAAATTGATCTCTTTTCAGAGGCGGTCTATGTCTTTACCCCGACCGGTGAGGTTAAGGAGCTGCCAAGCGGTTCATCACCGATCGATATGGCCTATAGTATCCATTCGAATATCGGTGATCACTGTAGTGGGGCAAAGGTTAACGGCAAGCTCGTGCCTTTGCGTTATCAGCTCAAGAATGGCGAAATGGTTGAGATTGTTACCTCCAAACGCCAACATCCTAACAAGGATTGGCTCGCTTTTGTCAAAACCAGTAAAGCACGTAACAAGATTCGTCAATGGGTTAAAAAAGAGGAGGAGAGGCGTAGTATTGAGCTTGGGCGTGAGCTTTGTGAAAAGGCCTTTGCTCGTTTAAAACTCTCTTTTAATCAGGCTTTAAAAAGTGGCAAGATACAGGCGGCTGCAGCTGAATTCTCTCTCAATAATGCCGAATCATTGTTGTCTGTCATTGGCCGTGGAAAGCTATCAGCTCTGCAGGTAATTAATCGGATCTACCCGGAACTCCGTGAGCAGGATAAGGCCAAGGCAAAGGAGAAGAAAGAGGAGAGCAAAGCGGCTCGTAAGCCCGCTCGAGACGGTATTTCAATCAAGGATATCGATGATGTCATGGTGCGTTTTGCCAAATGCTGTAATCCGCTACCAGGTGATGATGTTGTCGGGTTTATAACTCGGGGGCGTGGGTTGACGATTCATCGGCGTAATTGTCGGCATGTTAATCAAGGTGAATCGGAACGTTATATGGATGTCGAGTGGAACCTTGAACGCTCAACCTCACATTCTGTGAAAATTCGCATCATGTGTGAAGATGTCAAGGGGATGCTGGCCTCTTTGGGGACTGCAATCAGTAGCATGGAAGCTAATATTGCCAGTGCTTCGTTAAAGACCAGTATCGATCATAAGGCGATCTGCTTCTTTGAGATCGAGGTTAAGGATCTTGGGCATCTTAGAAAAGTAAAGCAGGCTTTACGGGCGGTTAAGGGTGTCTATCAGGTGACGCGCATGAGTTAGTAGTAACAAGAAAACCCGGTATTAGTTATGTGCTAATACCGGGTAAGGTTAGCTTGACGGTTGCATCGCTTTATTTAGTAATAGCGCCTGATCTTATACAGCGGGTGCAGGCTTTGACTTTGCGACGCTGGCCGTTGACGACCGTGTTGACCTCTTGGAGGTTGGGGCGCGAGACTTTTTTGGTTTTATTGTTTGCATGACTTACATTGTTGCCGACAAGCGGTTTTTTTCCGCAGATATCACAAACCCTGGCCATTGTTATACTCCATGGGGAATTAAGCTGTTACAAGAGATTTTCTTCTTTCTTTATTTAAAGAGGCTGAGCTGTTTAACACAGCTGGCCGGTAAAAATCAAGCAGGATTTTAAGCGAGGTGGCACTATGACAACCGGTGACAGGAGCCGTTTTGTATTCTTGGGTGGAATTCCGGTTTTTGATTATATGATAGCTCTCACTCTTGCGGATATCTGCAAAGTAGTTGGCAATGATCTTATCACGATTGATGATAAAATTCTACTCCCCTTGGGAACCGTTTTTGTCTGTCGAGTCGAGGGTTTAGGTGAGCCGATTTACGTCAATCCGATGGCCGCTTGTGATGTGCAAAAGGTGAATGAAAAATATTACTACACCATGACTTTAGGCGGTAAGCACAGTGAACGGTCGGCTTTGAGTTTGCGTTTTGTTGAGCTGGCGGAGCTGGTCGATGAGCTTAATCAGGCTTATCCTGAGATTATCAGAGATGAAAAAGATCTTAAGCTGGTAGCGGTCGAAAATCTTGTCCAGATTCAACTGGGCGGTAATAATCGGAATCTCATAGAAGCGATTCGCTTCCTTTATGACTCCCATGAGCTCCAGCCGGATAGCGCTGGATTTGAGTGTGAACACCTCTTCTTTTTCGATGTCAAAAATCCCAAATATAAACTAGTCAAGAAGTTTTACCAGGACTATCGAGTGACAATCGGAGATATTCCCGAAATTCATATTGATAATCTTGTGCCTCGTATCAGCTATGTCCTGACGATCAAAGACGATTCGGGCAAAAGTCTTGATCGAATCGTCCTCTCGAATAAGACTAATGAGGAGATTATCCCGGTCGAGCGTCTGGCTCAACGCTATTTTGATCTTGAGTATAAGCTCCGGAAAGATAGTGATTTTGTCAGTACTAATCTGATTATTAACTCTCTCACCAATCCCGAGGAGTTGCGACTTGTCTGTCGGCTGCTGCATACAGCTTATGCCAGTGCGGTAACCACTTTTCTGTGTCCGACAAAGACCCTTTTTCATTGTATTGATACTCTGGTTGAATCGCGCTACTATACCTCCAGAAAAGAGCGTTTTTTCAGTAATAGAGAGGAGTTTCTTTACGACGCCGTCATTCCTTTTATTCAATATCTGATTTTAAATACCGAAGAGCTCCTGCTTCTGGACGGGGTTTCGCGGCGTAAGGGGATAGACCTGACCAGCAGTCAATTGGTACGGCATATGAACCAGGGGAAAAAGGGTGAGAACAATAAGGGCGGGCGCCTGCTCCTGACCGACGGCAGCAAGGGGGTGCGTTACACCGAGCGCCTGACTCCGGCCCGAGCTCTAATCTATTGGAAAAAAGCCCGCATGCCCGAAGATGTAATTTTCAGGATGCGTTATGCCGATCGGCGGATTATCTGCGGTGATGATTTTATCGATGAACTCTCTTCAACTCTTGGGGCGGGCGATACCTTTGCCGGTATTTTCATTGCCTTGAAGGCTCTTGCCTGGGATAGTGGACATGCCTTGCGTGGGGCGACTTTGGGGGCGCAATATTTCATCAGGACGCGGCAAAGGCCACAGGTCAAAGATCTGGTGCTAACCGATGAACGCCATATCATGATGGGTACCGAAACCGAACTGCGTGATATTATCTCGCACCATCTCCAGGAGAGTGGCGATCCCACCCGTTATGGAACCATCACTGATACAATTATTACCATCAACACGACCCAGGTTCACCACCCCTTTCGTGAGATTTTAAAACTGGCGCAAAAGATTGTTGCCGATAAAAAAGCGAGGGTGTAAAAAAAAGCAAAGGCAGTCTATTGTCTGCCTTTACTTTTTAAAAAGAATTGCTGCTTGTTTCAGGGTTCTATAATTCAGAAGTTAAGTTACAGCGGATAGCGGCGAACTTTGCTTTGCCCTGCTTCGCGTGGGGTCAGGCTACGGATAAGCCTTGGTTGGTGGTACGATTTGACTCTACGCAGCCTGTCGATTACTGGTTGCACTATAAAACCCAGTCCCCGCCTAACCTCGGTGCGGGGACTGGGTTTTACGAAAAATACCGGCGTTGGAGAATTTTACAGTGTCACGGTGTACAGACAATCAATAATCACCCGTAGCCTGTCCCCCTCGAAGTGAGCGAAGCAAAGTTCGAGGTTGTTCTCATTTACGTTATTTATTAAGTTCCCAGGGTGTCAGGTCGTTGTCGGCGAACTTTTTCGGCAGTTTGAAATCTCCAGCGGCTACCGCAACCTTGATCAGGCGGGCACTTTCGGTCATACCCAACTCATTCATCAAGGCCAAAGGTCCTTTAGGCCAGGCCAGAGAGGTGATGATGCCGAGTTCAAGATCGTCGGGGCTGACCACCTGATGTTCGATGAGGTGGGTTGAGATTGCAAAAATGGCTCCTAAGAGGCGATCTTTCACTTCGTTACGAACCGCCTGGTCTTCGGTGATGGGGCCGCCTTCGAGATCCCAGAGCTGACCGCTTTCAAACTGTTGCTTTAACTGGTCACACATTGCCGGGTAGCCGGTGTCGTTATCCCTTAAGTATTCGGCCATCGAAACGCCGGCATGGTAACAGGTGCCCAAACCGGCACCATTTTGAACCCACATAATTCCAAATTTAAGGCCTAAGGCTTCCTGAGAGATGCTCTCCAGGCTGGCCGCATTTAGGTTGTCTCCGTAAAAACTGTCGAGAACCACATAGCTGGCGATAAAGACCGGGTTGACGGCAAAGCCCGGAAAATCCTTAACTGTGATTGCCACCTTGCGGTTTTTCTGGGCAAATTCCATGAGGGCAGCATAGGTTGCGTCGGAGGTCTCTTTCTGTCTGATAACTTCAACCAAGCGGTTGATGTTGGCCGGAAAGAAGTAGTGCAGGCCGGCAGTGCGGCTTGGATTTTCAACTTTAGCCATCAGTTTTTCGATGAGAAAGGTCGAGGTGTTGCTGACCAGGATGGCATCTTTGCGACAGGCTTTTGAGAGCTCGGTGAAAACTTCTATTTTAAGATCCATCTTCTCGATCGCAGCTTCGATAACCAGGTCACAATCTTTGAGCCCGGAATAGAGGCTGGTGCCGTTGATCCGACCGCTCAGTTGATCCATGTCGGCCTGGCTGATTTTGCCTTTGGCGACTCTTTTACTTAACGGTTTAGTCACCCAGCGCTCAAACATGCTGGCCACGAGTTCGTCGTTGAGTTCTTTGTAGACAACGTTATAGCCGGCACCGGCTGCATTTAAGGCAATAGCGGCGCCCATGACGCCGAAACCGACTACGCCAACGGTTTTGATCTCACTCATTTTTTTAATCTCTCCTTAACAAACATTGTTACTTATTTTCCCCGATGAACCTCTAAAAGCCTTTTGCTGTCAGAGGTCAAGTAATATTAAGACGGGGATTATTGATGGTTTTCAAGTAGAACGCCTTACCAGATTGCAAAAAAAAACACAATATTAATTTCGGAAATTTTTTTTCCGACTTGATTATCGAAAGAAAAAGACGTATGCTCATGAGTTGAATAAAATAAATAGATTATCGTTTTTTAAGAGGAGATGAAAATGGCAGGCGTAAATAAGGTGATTCTGGTGGGGCATCTGGGTGGCGATCCTGAGATGAAATATGGTAGCAGTGGTGCTGCTTTTACGACTTTTACGATGGCGACCAGCGACAGCTGGGTCAAGGATGGTCAGCGCGAGGAGCGCACCGAATGGCACCGGGTTATTGCTTTCGGAAAGTTGGCTGAGATCTGCGCCAAATGGCTTCATAAAGGAAAACAGATATACTTGGAAGGTCGGATTCAGACGCGTTCCTGGGAACAGGATGGGGTTAAACGTTGGACTACTGAAATTGTTGCCGGAACCATGCAGATGCTGGGCAGCAAAGATGGTGGTGGTTCCGGTGGGGGCCAGGGTGGTTTTGGCGGTGGCGGTCAAGGCGGTGGTCAAGGTGGTGGTTTTTCTGGTGGTGGCAGTGCGGGCGGTTCAGGTTTTGGGCCGGGTGGTGGTCAAACGAGTGCTGGAAATTCAGCTCCTTATGGTCAGGCTTCAGCTCCCGATAGCGGGCCCGATGATATCCCTTTTTGATGGCGTCGTAAAAAGTTCCGATATCCTGCGTTGTTGAGCTTTTCCAGACACTCGACATACTACATGTATAGTTTCGCGCCTGGAAAAGCTCAACATCTTGTCTATCGAAATTTTTACTTAGCCATCCCGTGACTTGTTACAAGTTCATCAATATTGGTAAAGGTTTGTTTTAGAGAGTAACCTAACAATTTTATTAAATCAAGGAATATCCAGAGTGATGCTTTTAGATTGTA
>DAOWIX010000140.1 GCA_030640695.1 Deltaproteobacteria bacterium
AAAGGTTACTCCAGATATCCGAAAAAAGAGGCCTCTATTACGCACTGGACAGGATCGTCGTTTTGTTGTAGGTGACGTTACTTTTCCATTAACCGGTTGGTCAGGTGAGGCAATCACATTTGACCGGCGTGAAAATCAAGACCGGCGTTTGTTGGATTAAGTTTCGCAGTCACCGGCTAAAATTATTAAAATTAATGACCTGTAAAAAATCCGACATTGAACAGAAAATCCAGGACGATAGGTTAGATCTGCTTTTTGGAAGGTCTACTAGCGCCATTTTGGTTCTCTTTGCTATCTGTACTGTTTATCTGCTGCTCCTCTCCGGACGCTACGCCTGGCAACCCCTTTTCGCCTGGTATGCAGTTCTGATTGCGGTTCTTCTGGGGCGTTGGTCACTGGCTCGCTATTATGCCAGAGCTAAGACCAGGCTTGTCTCTTCAGCCTCCTGGCTGAAGATGTTTCGCTTCGGAATTTTTGCCGCCGGCCTGAGCGTCGGCGGTCTCAACCTTCTGTTTTTTCCACATGAATCCCTCTCATATCAACTCCTGGCGATTATGTTCCCGTTCGGGATCACGGCCGGGACCGTGACCATGTTGCCCGATTTTTCCTCTTTTTTCATTTACGTAACCACCCTGATGATGCCGGTAGTCATGCAAACTGTCTTGATTGGCGACCGTTTGCATGCAGGCATTGGCATTCTGACATTTATCTTGATTCTTTTTTTTCTCAAGTTCAGCAAGGATTTTAATGACAATTTTATCTCCTCTATGCGCCTACGTTATGAAAATAGAATCTTAGTCGAAGATCTTGAACAGGAAAAGAATAAGCTCATTAATCGTCTGGGACGCATTCTCAACGACAGCTCTAATGAAATTTTCATCGCCGATGCCAATACTCTGAATTGTCTGCAGGTTAATATGGGTGCGGTCGAAAACTTAGGTTATTCGCAGGATGAATTCGCCGACATCAATCTTCTCAATATTTTTACCGATCTGGATCGTCACTCATTTATCGAACTGCTTGCACCGTTGCATGGTGGTCGTCAGGAAGCCGTTATCCATAAAGGTATCAACCGGCGCAAGGATGGCACCACTTACCCGATGGAAGCCCGGCTGCAGTTATCAACCATTGACAATCCACCGATTGTTGTGGCTACAGTGCAGGATGTTACGGAACGCAGTAAATGGGAGGAAAAGCTGATCTACCAGGCCAATTATGACCAGTTGACCGGCTTGTTCAATCGTCACTATATGCAGTCCTATATGGAGTCGGCCTTAACCCGGGCCCGGCGTTACCGGCAGAAGGTGGCCCTGCTCTTTATGGATCTCGATAATTTCAAAAATATCAACGACACTCTTGGTCATGATACCGGAGATGAGGTCTTAAAGCAGACCGCCACCCGTATTCGCTCCCTGCTGCGGGAGAGTGATACCCCGGCTCGAACCGGGGGAGATGAGTTTACGATTCTACTCGAAGGCTTGGAAGAGAACGCTCACGCTGAGGTGGTGGCTCGCAAGCTGGTTGATATTTTCAAGCAACCTTTCATGGTCAAGGGGCGGGAGGTTTATACTTCACCCAGCATCGGTATCGGTGTCTACCCGGATGATGGTGAGTCGCTGGATCCGCTCATGCAGTACGCTGATATGGCCATGTATCAAGCTAAAGAAGATGGCCGCAATAACTATCGTTTTTTTTCCCGTGAGATGTGCCGCGCTTCAGAAGAGCAGATGCTGATCACTAACCATCTGCGGTATGCACTTGACAAAAATGAACTGTCTCTCCATTTTCAACCCCAAATTGATATAAGTAGAGGCCGGATAATCGGAGCTGAGGCACTATTGCGCTGGCATAATCATGAATTAGGTGATGTCTCACCGAATCAATTTATTCCCCTGGCTGAGAATATGGGGTTTATCGAAAGAATCGGTACCTGGGTTCTTGAAACAGCCTGTCAAGAGGCGATGCGATGGCGGGAGTTCTCAAGTGAAAAGCTGCAGGTTTCGGTCAATATCTCCCCCCAGCAGTTTCGCACCGGCAGTTTGATTACGGCCGTTGACAGAGCTTTATCTTTAAGTGGCCTGCCCAGTGACCAGTTGGAGCTGGAAATTACTGAAAGTCTACTGTTACAGGATTCGGATAAGCCCTTAAACATTCTTAAAACACTGTACGATCATGGCGTTAGCCTGGCACTTGACGATTTTGGCACCGGTTACTCATCGCTCAGCTATCTGAAACGTTTTCCTTTGCAGGTTTTAAAGATAGACCGTAGCTTTGTCCGGGATCTGGAGGAGAACAAAAACAGCAGAGCTCTGGTTGAGGCGATTATCGCTATGGCCCACAGCTTGAAGCTGGAAATTGTCGCTGAAGGTATTGAAAATGAAGAGCAGCTCGATTTTCTGCGCCAGCGGGATGTCAAAATAATACAGGGCTATTTTTTCAGTCCCCCGGTTCCGGCGGAAAAATTCCATGCTATGTTGCAAAAAGCCAAATCTTTTACATAAGAGACACTTGCCCAGGTTGTTTTCTGATTCATCATCGCTCATACCAGTTTGCCGTCGCGTAATTCCAACTTTTTCGAGAGCCGCTTATAGACCCTGGGATCATGGGTTGCCATGATCATTGTCAAGCTGTATGCGTTGGCAAGTTTGTCGATGGCGTTAAGAACCAGAGCGGCGGCCCGGCTGTCGAGATTAGCGGTTGGTTCATCGGCTAAAAGTAGTTTGGGTTGATGGATAACAGCGCGGGCCACGGCCACGCGCTGTTTCTCCCCCCCGGATAGTGATGGGGGGAAAGCTTGGCTGAACTTTTGCAGATCGAGGTCTGCGAGGATTGTGGCAACCCGGCTCTTTATTTCCGTAGCGGCACTTTTTACCAATATCAAGGGTAACGCGACGTTTTCGGCGACTGTCAACTCCGGCATCAGGGCATCATCCTGAAAGATGAAGCCGACATTATGACGCCGGAAATCGGCGCTTTCGCGTTCACTCATTTTATCGATATTTGCGCCAAAAAGAGTAATCTTGCCACTATCCGGGCGTTCCAGAGCGCCGAGTAGTGAGAGCAGCGTGGTTTTCCCGGAGCCGCTGGGGCCGATGAGGGCGAGTTGGGCGCCAGCATTGATCTTGAAAGTGATATTGTCAAGAGCCGTAAGGCGACTCTTTCCAGAGCCATAGAAACGCGAGACCTGTTCAATATTGGCAGCAACATTTTTCATCTATAAACCCCGCATAACCTGGTTGATGGGGCGTCTGCCGGCCACCAGGGCTGGCCAGATTGCCGCTAAAATTCCGCTTCCAAGAGCTAAAATTTGTGGTGCCAGGGCCATAAGTGGCGTCAATCTGGGGTAGACTATCGAATTGACACTGAAATGTGGGTTGGCAGAGGTGTAGCGGCTTAAGTCAAGGCCGAAATCAGCCCATATCAGGGTTATAGAGCTGCCCAGAATAGTACCGATAATAGCGGCGACCAGGCACATAAAAAAAGCTTCGGCCATGATGATGATAAAGATCTCCCGGGGGCGAACTCCGATCGCTTTCAAAATCGCAAAATAGCGGTAACGATCCATTACTGAGATCAAAAGAGCATTGGCGACTCCGAAGCTGAGAATTATGATTACCAGCAAAACCATGATAGCCATGGAAAATTCGTTAAGTTTGACGAGCTGTGCGACCTCGGGCAGGATCTCGTGCCAGAGGCGAACCTCTTCGGATGGCCGGGTTTTGAGTGCGACCGTTTTTGCCACTTTGCCAAGATCGCTCTCCGCTCGACAAAAGAGTGCGATTTCATGATTGACTTCTAAATCCGACATGGTATGGGCGGTTTCTAAAGATATGAAAGCCATGCTCCGGTCAAAAGTATCGATTCCTAACGAAAATATGCCACTTATTTTGAGATCGTAACGTTGGCTCGGGGTCACCATGAGCACCCGGTCACCGGGCTTGACAGCTAACCTCTTCGCGGCCACCTCTCCCAGGAGCAGACCCTCGTTGTTGTTGAGGTAGGTGCCGGCGATAATTCGCTTAACGACCGGGGTTTGCAAGGCTTCGCGTCGGGGATCGACGGCAACGACATGGATTGGTGAATTATTCTGAGCGGATGTGACCAGAGCCGGGAAGTGTAGGCGTGGCATGACGGCTTGTAGCTGGGGGGTGGCCTCAAGATCCAAAAGCAGTTCATCAACTCTTAAGAGAGCTTGCGGCATCGGTAGCGGGCCCCCTGTAATGACAACATTGCCGGTATGGATGGCGACCGCATTGTTGATCATCGTATCATTGACACCAACCATTATAGCCCCGAGAACCACTAGGGTCGCAACTCCGAAAGCGATCCCGGCCAGGGTAATTATGGTTCGGCGCCGACGGCGCAGACAGGAGCGCAGGGCAAAGCGGAGCCAGAAAATCATAGCTTAAATTCCGAGCTATTGTTATTTGCCAGATTACGGTTGTCCATGATTGAATGGGCCACCAGGTGAGTCAGAGCCTGAGCTGTGGAGAAGTCGAAACCGGGCAGGGCTGCAGTCATTTTCTCAAGCGCCCGCATAAAGAAAGATTGTGCCTGGGTTTGGCACTCTTGGTGGGCCCGTGGCAGTTTTTTGACAATTTGTTTAGCCTCATCTTCATTGATGCTTTTGCGGCCTTCGATACGGCTCATTGTGGCCCTCTCCCCATCTTCAGAACCATGTCGGGCGTAGGAGATTACCGCGTTATAATGTCCTCGGCAGAGATCGTCGCCCGCATCTTTGAGGTCGTCAAGCATCTGGCAACCCAGTCCAAAAAGTCTTAAACCGTCAGCGGCCTTAAGGGTGATTTTATTATGTCCGTTTTCGAGTCCGGCGATTAGATCGAGGGGTGCCCTAAACAGGAGGCCGGTTTTACGGTGGTGGACTTTCTCGATGATCTCCTCAGGTGTTGGGATAGCGAGTTCGGTCAGTGACTCCTCTTCATGCTCTTCGGTGCCGCTTGGGGTTAAAACCGTCATGACCATTCGCGAGAGTTCTCCAACCTGGCTTAGGGAAATGTTGCCGGCCACCAACTCGGTTGCCGCCAGATTCGAAATCAGGCGGTCGGCGGTCATGATCGTCATGACCGAACGAAACCTGATGCCAGAACCCTCCAGGGCAAAAGGGATAACCTCCTTGTATTCGTCATCAAGGAGATTGTCACAGCCGGTGACCAGGGCCCGCAGGCAGTGGTTGATGTGAGCATAAAAGAGATTCTTGGCCGGGGTAAGGCCGAAGGGGTGAGTGCAGGTCAGGAAAAGGATTGAAAAAAGGTTGCGTTCCATCTCCATGAGGCCACTCTCAAAGGGGCGCAAGCGGCAGGCATCTTCTAAGATGGCCCCGGCTTTCTGGTGAAAACTTTCCACCACCTGGTGTTGAATGGTGCAGGCTTCACGCCATAGCGGCCAGTTCATTAAGATCTCTTTCGCATTTTCCATTGTCAGGTTCCTTTAATAGCTGACCAGATTGAGATGTAACCCGAAAAACGGGCCGGTTTTTCAAGTTTGTTGAAACCGCATTCAGTTATCAGGGGGCCGAGCTTGCCATCGATATTTTCTTTGATTTCCGGTTGGCGAAAAATGAGCCAGGCGCCGATTGAAAGAGCCCAACCGAGTTTCGTGTAGGGGGTATCCATGTCGGCGATAATGACTCTGCCGCCGGGTTTTAAAACGCGGCAAATCTCCTTGAGGCAAATCTCCTTGAGTTTGAGATGGACGTGGTGAAAAAAGAGGGCCGAGGTGACGACGTCAAAAGTCTCCGGCGCAAAGGGAAGTTTTTCCGCCAGAGCTGTCCGATAGGAACAGTTGTGACTCAGGCGTTTCCTGTCGGCTACCTTAATCATGCTTTTTGAGGCATCAATGCCGATTACGCTGGCCTTTGGATAGTGTTTGGCGATGGCTGCCGTCAGCAGACCGGTGCCGCAGCCGACATCAAGGATGCGGCTTGCGGGAGGGGCTTGCAGGTGGTTCGCTAACCAATCATTCAAACGTTTTTCCTGGCCCAGAGTGACCACGGGCTGAACCAGATCGTAGATCGTTGCAGCCTTGACCAGAACCCGACCGTCAGTGGTTAGATCAATTTCCGTTTTTGGATTTTCTTTTTGGAGCACAGTCTCAACCCTCATCTGATGATTCTTATTGCTTTTTATGGTGATTTGCTCGTAAAATGCAAGGCGTAAGTGAAAGTTTTTTCGGTCAGGCACTAAATAGTTTTGGTTATGATATGTGGTTTCGGCATCGTTATGCGGTATTGGTGGCTTTTAGTCTGGTTCTGTTTTCCCTTTTTGCGCTTTTTATCTATCTGAAATCGCCTGGATTAATCCGGCTTCAGGAAGTGTTGCAAATAGTTCCGGAAAACCGCTGGCCGTCATTGCGGGATGATCTTGATACACAATCCTTGCGCTTGGCTCTTGAACGTAATCTTGTATATCTGAATAAATTACCCGGGAAAAGAAAATACGACTATGGCTTGCAGGTTGTGAGCGTCGAACAGGTGCTTGCGGCCCAGGTTGAACTGTTCTCTTTCCTGGACCAGAAACCTGATCTGCAAGAACTCGAACTATTTCTGAAAAAAAAGTTCAAGTTGCTGGAATCGGTCTCGCGCAGTCGGCCACCTTGGCAAAGAAAAGAGAACCCGGTGCTTTTTACCGGTTATTATGTTCCGACTCTGCAGGGCTCCCGGCAGTCAGATGAGCGTTATTGTTATCCTCTTTACCAGAAGCCGACCGATCTGGTTGCGGTTGACTTGAGCCAATTTGATCTGCATCGACATGTGCGTAAACTTTGGCCGTGGCTGGAAAAACTGCCCTTTGGGCCGTTTCTAGAAGAACTTCGTTTTCCAACCTTGCGTGGTCGTTTGCTTGAGAGCGGCAAAGTGGTGCCATACCACACTCGGGCCGAGATAGATTATGGGGCTAAACTGCGAGGGCAAAATTTTGAACTAATTTGGGTTGATGATGAGATTGATCGTTTCTTTCTCCAGATTCAGGGTTCGGGGCTGGTTCGTCTGGCTGATGGTGGGACGATGATGGTTGGTTACGCGGGAGCTAACGGGCATCCCTACAGTAGTATCGGGGGCTGGCTCATACGTCAGGGGTTGATGGCACGCGAAGAGGTTTCAATGCCATCGATTCGAGCCTGGATCAAAAAGCATCCCGAGCGGATGGCGGAGATTTTCAAAGTCAATCCAAGTTATGTTTTTTTTCGCGAACTGCCGACCCCTGAGGCCTTGGGCTGTTATCAGGTGCCGGTTACCCCCGGGCGTTCAATTGCGACCGATCGCAAACTCTTTCCCGGCGGAGCCTTAGCCCTGATCACCACCGAATTACCGACATTTTCCCAGACCGGTGAACTTACGGGTTGGCGTCCCTGTAACCGCCTGGTCTTAAATCAGGATACCGGGGGGGCTATTAAGGGCCCGCACCGGGTCGATCTCTATTGCGGGGATGATAAACCGGCTGAGTTGACAGCCGGCGTCATGAAACAACCTGGCCGGCTCTTTTTCTTCGTTCCGCGCTAAATTTGCTGACGCTCTAAAAAAACAAGGCCACGAAGTTAATTTTTATCCTTCGTGACCTTGTGTTATAGTTGTGTGAAAACTCCACTTTTTTTGTTGTGCGTCCTCTTTACCCGCGTTTAAGGAGCGGGAAGCCCATCTCTTCTCTCTGTTTAAGGTGGTTTGTGGCTGAGAGTTTGGCGAGATTACGAACCCTGCCGATATAGTTTGTACGTTCGGTGACTGAGATGGCACCCCGGGCATCGAGCAGGTTGAAGACGTGGGAGCATTTCAGGCAACAGTCATAAAGGGGCAGGACGAAATCCTTTTCAGCCAAGCGCATGCCCTCTTTTTCAAACATATTGAAGAGTGTCAAAAGCCTTTCGCCGTCGGCCTCTTCGAAGTTGTC
>DAOWIX010000048.1 GCA_030640695.1 Deltaproteobacteria bacterium
AAACGGCCGAGAAAACATAAGGCCAGATCGATAAAGAATTTTCCCGCTCCCGCCTTTTCAAGGAGGGCTCCGAGGAGTACATAGAGAAAGACGACCCGGGCCGAAACATCCAGAGGAATACCGTAGATGCCCTCACCTGAAAGAGTGATCTGACTTAAGTAACGATTTACCGAAACCCCACGAAAAGCCAGAATGTCGGGCATATAGGGGCCGAAATAGGCATAGAGACTGAATGTAATAGCAATCACGGAAAGGGCCGGGCCCAAAGCCCGACGCGCGGCCTCCAGAAGGAGAACCAGCAACATAACACCAAAGACCACATCGGTGGTTGTCGGCATTCCGGAACGGTTCGCAATACCTTCCCAATCAAAATAGAGATAGAGGGCACTTATCGCCCCCAGAGCGACACAGAGATAATCATTCCAGGAGATATGATTACGGGCCGAAAGAAACTTAAGAAAAGGCCGGGGCTTCTTGAAAAAGGGAATATTGAGAAAGAGGAGAACCAGAGCAAAAGCCAAGTGAATGGCCCGAATAGCGATCGAATCAAGCAATAACCAACTCGAAATCGAGAGCTGAAAAAGCGACCAAGCGACAGCGATAATTGGTACTAGGTGACGTTCAAAACCCTGCAGGTCGCGAATTTCACCACTCTCTTCGGCAATGATCTCCTGAAGAACGGCATCTTGTTCTTGGTCATGTTTCTCTTCCGGCTTGGTCATGTTTCATGGCCCCCGCTCTGTTGTTCATATGATAACCGGCAGGAACACACCTAAGAGGTACATTCCTGCCGGTTATTTGTATCACATGCTTTTGTTTTGCGTAAAACTACATCAAACCAGCTTCCTTATAATATTTGACCGCTCCAGGATGCAAGGGGGCGGAGAGACCTTCGAGCATATTCTCTTTGGTCAGTACCGAATAGGCCGGGTGCAGTTTTTTGAAGGCTTCGATGTTGTCAAAAACCTCTTTGGTAATCGCATAGACAATATCATCAGAGATATCGGCCGAAGTCACCAACGTCGCCTTAACCCCGAAAGTTGCAGCCTGTTCAGATTTATTGGTAGCATTTGGATGAAACTTCATTGGAATTAAAGCCTTGGCATAGTAAGGATATTTGGCCACCAAAGATGTAACATCAGGAATCTCGACAATATGAACCTTGATACGGCCGGCAGTAGCTTCCTTAAGTGAGCCGTTGGGATGCCCAACGGTGTAGAAAAAAGCATCAATACGTTCATCCTGCAGGGCGCTGGCAGCTTCAACTGCTTTGATATACTCGGCCTGAATATCACTTTTTTCATCAAGCCCGGCAAGTACCAGGGCATCCCTGGAGTTACCCAACTGTCCGGAACCGGGGTTGCCGATGCCGATTCTCTTACCCTTCATGTCGGCCAGAGAGTAGATACCACTCTCGTCACTGGCGATCAGGGTAACGGTTTCAGGATGAATACTGAAAACCGAACGTAATTTACTCTGCGGTTTGCCTTCCCACTCTTTCATGCCGTTAACCGCCTGAAACTGACGGTCGGACTGGGCGATACCAAACTCTAAATCGCCATTCAGAACGGCATTAATATTGAAAACCGAGCCCCCGGTTGACTCAACCGTCGCTTTCATATTGTAGATTTTAGCCTTTTTATTAACCATACGACTGATCGCACCACCGGTCGGGTAGTAAACTCCGGTAACGCCACCGGTACCGATAGTGACGAACTGAATACGAGCCATTGAGGCGGTCGGGGCCATCATCAGGGCCAGCGCCAGGCAAAGGACAAACAATAGAGCTTTTTTCATCATTTTTCTCCTTACATATTTGAGGTTAAAAAATATTATCTTTACTTACAACACGCAAAATAGATTTAGTCGACCATACTTGGCTTTTCAGGCTTACTCTCTCCCCTTTTTTTCCGGGGTTCTGGTAACCAGAATACTGGTTTTGGCACGCCGAACAATCTTTTCAACGGTAGTTCCGTAGTAAAATTTCATCGCCAGGTTGGAGCGCCCATGGGAACCTATAACCACAAGGTCAACCGGATTCTTCTCGAGCTCCTCAAGGATCTCGACATAGGGAATACCCCGCCGGATATGGTATTGATATGAGATCTTGCGGAGCTGCGGAAAGCGTTCGACCAGCCCCTCAAGCTCAATCCTGGCATCCTCTATGGCGCTTTGTTTGAGCTTTTCATACTCCTGCTCACTAAGATAGTGATGGAGCATACTTTCATCAGGATTGACATGAAGGATGGTCAGCGGACATTGACGGCGCTGAGCGATCTCCATGGCATGGTTCAAGGCGTAGTAGGAATCTTCGGAAAAATCGGTAGGAACGAGAATTGAGGTAATTTGCATAGCTAATCCTTTGCTGGTCAAACGGTTTTCAAGACTGACAGCATGGGAAATAAGCAGTTATCATGTTTTCACTATGTCTTCCTTAACATAAAAGACAGTAATTGCAACTGTTTTTTTAGCACTTTACAGGTTGTTTTCTTGTTTTTTAACAAGAAAACGTTCTTATAAGAGTACTTATTTGCGACCTTGGGAGTGCCCTTGGGTGCGGGCCGAAAAGGCATCTTTTGGGTTGCGGGCCTCGTCCCCGCATCAGGAAAAATAGTTGACAGCATTTTCAAAAATAACCCGTCCCGGGCCTGGTTGTCGCCAGTCACTATCAGGAGCTAAAGCGAGACGTTCAGACCAATCCGGCAGATGACTCAAGCGAAAAGCCCGTTCAGGGTGAGGCATAAGCCCGAAGATGCGACCTTCACCAGCGCAAAGAGCAGCGATATCATCAATAGAGCCGTTCGGATTAGCAGGAAAATAACCTAGGGCCGGTTGCTTTTCGCTATCCGCGTAGCGCAAGGCAATCTGCCGACGCTGTTTCAGTTCGGAGAGGGTCTCAGGTGGGGCATAAAAACGCCCTTCGCCATGCGCCACGGGTAAGTTTAGGGAACTTACACCTCTAAGAAAAACCGACTCCGTCTCATCAGCCACAAGATTCACCCAACGGCACTCATAACGAGCCGTACTATTAGCAATCAAGGCCACCCTGCGATTTCCAAAAGAGTTATCAGTATCCCCCGGTAACAAGCCGAGGTTGACAAGCACCTGAAAACCGTTGCAGATTCCTAAAACCAGATGGTCGGCAGCGACAAAAGCCATGAGCTCAGGCCAGAGGGTATGGCGCATCTTGTTGGCAAGAGCATTCCCGGATCCCGTATCATCACCATAAGAGAAACCTCCCGGCACGACAAAAATCTGATATTCGGAAAGCTGATGCGGGGCGGCAATCAGATCGTTGACATGAATAATTGCGGTTTGCGCACCACAAGCCTGAAAGGCGTAAGCGGTCTCCTCCTCACAATTGATACCGTAACCAGTCAACAAAAGCGCTTTAGGTTGAACCATTATATTCTCCAACTCCGGCGTCAGCCGTGATTAAATGGTAATGTCAATTTAATCAATGTCCGCGCCGTCTTGAGTGGGGTCATTGCTGGACAAAGGGCGAACCGTGATAATCGCAATAACCGAAATCATAACTCGCCATTTGTTCAGCTTTGACCCCGTTAATGAGAGCGAAGCAAAGTTCAATACAACCCACTATAACTTAAGGGTAGCATGAAAAAGTTAAAAACCGGCAAAAGTCGACCGATAGGCGGTCAGCAGGCTTGAAACGGTTGTTTGCATGGAGATCTCTACATTTTGCCTGATGACAATCTCCTCACCAGCCTCTACCCGGCCCAGCCGAGTACAGCTATTTTCAGCAAACACTCTTTCAAGTTCTGTCCCCATTTCCGGAGCCACAGTGACTAAGAAACGACCGGGATATTCATTAAAGAGAAAAAGATCGGCGCGCTCGGAAGCGGGGATTTCAAGTGCACACCCCAAGCCTTCGGCCATGGCTCCTTTACCCAGAGCCAGCGCCAGGCCACCTTGGGCCAAAGGATAGAGGGAACGGAAACGACCCGCTGCCGTCCACTCCTGCAAAGATCTGTAGAGCGGGAGCAGAGCCTTCGGGTCAAACTTCGACGCCCGGCCCCAAGCTCCGGTATCAACCAGTTTTTCATCTTTCAATAGAGCCAGATATTCACTGCCCCCAATTTCTGAACCGCCCGACCCCAGCAGATAGATAAGATCGCCAGGCTTAACAAAAGCAAAGGAGCGCACTCTGGAGATATCCGGCATTACCCCGACCGAAGAGATCAGAATGGTCGGCGGCACCGAGATCGTAACCTTCTGATCATGGCTGTCAAAACCACTAAAATCATTATACATACTGTCCTTGCCCGAGATAAACGGAGTACCGTAACAGATCGCCGTCTCATAACAGGCTCGGGCACACTCTTTAAGCTGCCAGAGGCGCTCGGGATCATCTGAGGAGCACCAGCAGAAATTATCTAGCAAGGCAATATGCGACAAGGGGGTACCGACCGCCAGAAGATTGCGAACCGCCGTATCGATAGCCGTAGCGGCCGCTGCATAGGTATCAAGATCACTGATGGCCGGATAAAGACTTTGCGATAAGGCCACCCCTTTGGCCGATTCCGGCAAAGGCTGCACGACCGTCGCAAAACCATCAACCTGGCCCCTGCCAACCTGAGGCTTAAGCACCGAGCCACCCTGCACCTCAAAGTCATATTGGGTCGAAACATAAGCGTGAGAAGCAAGATTAAGACGCCCAAACATCTTAGTAAAAAGATCTTTCAGGGGAAGCTTTACAAGCGTCGGCAGAACCACCTCATTTTCGACAGAGGGCCGAACCTTCGTCAAAAGGCGCTTGACCGGCTGACCGTTATGGAGAAACTCTAACTCCATATCCATCACCGGCTCGCCTTGATAGCTAACCTGGCAACGGCCGGAGTTCGTAAATTCGCCGATCACCGTCGCTTCAACCCCGCGATTTGAAAATAGCGTTTCAAGTTCCGCCCACTTTTCGGGCGGCACCGCCAAGGTCATACGCTCCTGCGATTCACTGATCCAAATCTCCCAGGGTGCCATCCCCGGATATTTGACCGGCACCTTTTCCAGATCAACCCGGCAGCCATCACATTCGCGTGCCATCTCGGCTACCGAGCATGATATGCCACCGGCCCCGTTATCGGTAATACTGCTGTAGAGATTGCGCTGGCGAGCCTCCTTGACAATCGCGTCGGAAAACTTTTTCTGGGTAATCGGATCCCCAATCTGAACTGCGGTAGCCGGACTGCCACCAGTCAAAGCTTCGGAAGAGAAGGTGGCTCCGTGAATCCCGTCGAGGCCAACCCGGCCCCCGAGCACAACTATATAATCACCGGGCAAGGCGGCTTTTTCATGACTCAAACGTCCAGCCTCAGTTTTTCGTGGAATCAGGCCGAGGGTACCGACAAAAACCAGCGGTTTACCCTTGTAGCCGGGATGAAAGGTCAAAAAACCTTGCGTCGTCGGAATCCCGGAACAGTTACCACCAACTCTGACCCCGTCAACAATACCATCAAGAATACGGCGCGGACGTAATGCCTGGTTAGCGCCCCCGGGGGAGCGATAGAGAGGTTCGAAATCACCAGGGTCGGCAACACAGAAACCGTAACGATTGATTATGGGTTTGGCACCAAGACCAAAACCAACAGTATCCCGGTTGACCCCGACAATACCGGTAATCGAGCCCCCAAAAGGATCGAGCGCAGAAGGGGAGTTATGAGTCTCGACCTTATCGGTAACCAGGTATTCATCATCAAAGATGATGGCCCCGGAATTATCAACAAAGACCGAGACACAGATATCTTCAGCCCCGCGCGCTTGCCGAATCTTTTTCGTCGCCCCCTTGATATAGGTTTTGTAGAGGCCCTCTTCAAGATCATCAATAGCGGCCGCAAAAATCGTATGTTTACAATGCTCAGACCAGGTCTGAGCCAGGGCTTCAAGCTCTAGATCGGTGGGCTGACGCTTCTCGACCTTAGAAAAATAGTCGGCAATTACGGCCAGGGAAGGCAGGTCGAGAGCCAGGGGGCCGCGACGAACAATCTGCCCCTGTTCATTACGGTGATCAATAATCCCCTCTTTGCCAAGGGCGACAAGCTCTGTTTCAGAGATCTTAAGGTCAATCAAACTAACCTGCTTCCCGGCTTCAAGCCGAACCCGAGGAATAATACAATCCATCCCATTCTCAGCCACATAGATCGGCCGGTCCTTCCAGTCAAGACGTTGAATCAAGGCATTGGCTAAAATCCGCCCGATAAGGCGGCGGTCCTCATTTGTTAAATTTGCCGCCTTGATATAGTAGATGGTGCTGGAGTAGGTCCCCTGGTCGAGGGCCAGCGGTGCCCCCCAAGCATCAGCCAGGGTTTCGGCGGCACTGTGAGCGACATTATCGGTCACCCCGGGCAAGAAACCTACCTCAAGAATGATTTCCGCTGAACTTAAAGGGCGGGCTTCATCGATAAGGCAGTCATGCACAACCGGATTCAACAACAAACCGGCAACCTCCTGCAGGCGGGCCGGAGTAAAATCACCCTCCAGAGTATAGACCTCCGAAAGCCAAACCTCTTCGATAGGCGTCGACAACCCCAGAGAGTTAAGTTTGTCCCGCAAAAGCAAACCGCGGGTATCAAGCTCGGCATCGCGAAAAAATATCTCAAGACGATGTCCTGCATTAGTTTTTTTCATAATATTTCCTAGATTAATTCTGTTCGTCTTCAGCTAATATTTTTATATAGGGTAGCTCCCGGTATTGTTCATTATAGTCAAGACCATAGCCAACTATAAAGGCGTCGGGAATCACGGCTCCGCAATAATCGGGTTCCATCACCACCCGGCTGCTTCCTTCCTTGCGTAGCAAAACACAGGTTTTTACCTTTTCGGCACCCTTTTCGCGAAGATGGGCAACGACACTTTTCAGCGTCAAACCAGTATCAAAAATATCATCAACCACAATCACATCGCAACCCCGCCAAAGTGAATCGGGCAACCCGTGATTAATCGTCACCTGACCACTGCTGGCCGTACCGACATAACTACTGACCTGAAGATACTCAACCGCCAATGAGAGCTGATAGCGGCTCAACTCCCGACAAAGATCGGCGAGAAAAGGCTGACAACCTTTTAAAAGACCGAGCAACAGAAGTTTCCGACCGGAAGAGTCAGTTGCAATAGCTGCCGCAAGAGTAGCGACCACACTTTTCAGTTCACTTTCAGTATAGAGGGTTTGCGTCATAGTTATGGCTCGCTCCGCTCGCAATAGTCAGCCCCAAAAGCACTGATCAATTTTTTGCTTTCGACGATGCAAGATTAGTGTGCATGATCGCCTCAATAGAGTGAGGGCTGTCTATAACGAATAGACTATACTTGTCAAGAAAGGAAGGATTTTTCTTGACTCATATCGATTACGCGTCTATATGAGGCACCAAATCTTTACTATATATGTATATATTTAATCTCAACATTAAGAAACGACAAAATCAATGTTTACCGGCATCATCGAAGAGATCGGCTCCGTCGCAAGCTCCAATCTTACCGGAGGCTCCGGGGAGTTGCGGGTTGAGGCCACACTCATTCTGGAGGAGAGTAAACTCGGTGACAGTATTGCCATCAACGGAGTCTGCCTGACGATTACCAGAATAGCCGGCCAAGAGATAACTTTCGACGTTTCGACTGAAACCCTACGGCGCTCCAACCTCGGATCCTTGAAAAGAGGCGACCAGGTGAACCTGGAACGGGCTCTGGCCGCTGATGGTCGATTTGGCGGCCATATGGTCTCCGGCCATATTGACGGTACCGGCACTCTCAATGACCGCCGCCAGGAAGGTAATGCGACTATTTTTACCTTCAATATGCCGGCGACTATCGCTCGCTATCTAATTGAAAAAGGTTCAATTGCGATAGACGGTATCAGTCTGACAATTACGGCTCTTAGCAAAGATAACTTTTCGGTCGCCGTAATACCTCACTCTCTGCAACAGACCACTTTAGGCAAAAAAGAGGTCGGGGAGAAGGTCAACCTGGAAAATGATCTAGTCGCAAAATATATTGAAAAACTCCTGCAACCTAAAAACAGCAGCTCCGACAAGCAAGCATCAACGCTCAACCTTGATTTGCTGAGAAAACATGGGTTTGCGTAATCCGTTTAATCTCGGATGGGGTCATTGCTGGATAATTGGCAGCCAGAGTGATTCGCGTAAGCCAAAATCTTTACCTGCCATTTATCTAGGCTTCGCCCTGAGCGATAGCGAGGAAGTGCCCTTGGGGTATACCCCGTTTATGAGGGCGAAGCAAAGTTCGCACTACCCGCTATAATTTAACTTTATATTTATAAAACAGGAAAATAGAAAAATGGTTATTTCACGGATTGAAAATGCATTAAATGAGATAAAAGCCGGAAAGATGGTTATTCTGGTTGATGATGAGGATCGCGAGAATGAGGGCGATCTCGTTATCGCGGCTGAAAAGTCCACCCCTGAAGCGGTCAATTTTATGGCGACCCACGGCCGCGGCTTGATCTGTCTGACCTTGACTGAAGAGCGGGCCGATTTTCTCAACCTGCCGCCGATGGTCTCTGATAATACCTCACAATTTGAAACTGCCTTTACGGTCTCCATTGAAGCTCGCCGCGGGGTTACCACCGGGATCTCGGCCGCCGATCGCAGCCAGACTATCTTGACCGCCATCGACGAGCATAGCGGGGCTAACGACCTGGCTCGACCCGGCCATATATTCCCGTTAAGGGCAAAAAACGGCGGCGTTTTAGTCCGTACCGGCCAAACCGAGGGTTCGGTTGATTTGGCCCGAATGGCCGGCCTTAAACCAGCCGGCGTTATCTGTGAAATCATGAATGAAGACGGTACCATGGCAAGAATGCCGGAGCTTCGTATCTTTGCTGAAAAACATGGTCTGACGATCATCTCCATAGCTGATATCATTGAGTACCGAATGCGGACCGAATCCCTGGTCAAAAAAGCGGTACGGGCCCAACTGCCGACCCGTTACGGCGAATTTGAGATCATCGTCTATGAAAACCAGCTTGATAAACATGAGCATCTGGCCCTTATCAAAGGTGATCTTTCCGGTGATGAACCAGTTTTAGTTCGGGTTCACTCCGAATGTTTTACCGGGGACACTTTAGGCTCACTGCGCTGTGATTGCGCCGACCAGCTCCATGTCGCCATGCAGCGCATTGAAGATGAGGGCCGGGGCGCTATTCTCTACATGAGGCAGGAGGGCCGAGGCATCGGCCTGATCAATAAATTGCGGGCTTACTGCCTCCAGGAACATGGCCGCGATACAGTTGAAGCCAATGAAGAACTCGGTTTCAAACCTGACCTGCGCAACTATGGAGTCGGGGCTCAGATGTTGGTCGACTTGGGCTTAAAAAAAATCCGCCTGCTAACCAATAATCCAACCAAAGTTGTCGGCCTCCAGGGTTACGATATAGAGATCGTCGAACGGGTTCAACTCGAATGCACCCCGAACGATACCAACATCTGCTACCTGCAGACCAAACGAGAAAAGATGGGCCACCTTCTCGACCAGGTACCGGAACATAAAGAAGAACTCCAAACCAATAAGCCGGGAGAAAAAGAATGAGCACTTTTTTTGAAGGATCACTGAACCAGTGCGGTGACGCCAAAGTGGCAATCATCAACAGTCGCTTTAACAGTTTTATCTGCGACCGCCTCCAGGACGGTGCCCTGGACGCTTTAAAGCGACACGGCATCGCCGATGATGCAATCGCTGTTTTCAAAGTCCCCGGCGCTTTCGAAATCCCCTTGCTGGCCAAAAAACTGGCCGCCTCCGGTAAATATGACGGAATTGTCTGTTTAGGTGCCGTTATCCGCGGCGACACCCCTCATTTTGACTATGTCGCCTCCGAGGTCAGCAAAGGGATTGCCGTAACCTCTTTAGAGACCGGAATTCCGATCGCCTTTGGCATTCTAACCACCAATACGATTGAACAGGCTATCGAGCGGGCCGGAAGTAAAGCCGGTAATAAGGGTTGGGATGCAACAGTAACCCTGCTAGAAATGATCGACCTCCTGCGCCAGGTTTAAAAAACAATGGCCAATAAACGTCGCAAAGCCCGGGAAGCGGCCCTGCAGATCCTCTACATGAGTGAGCTCGGCAAACCGAAAAACCTGACGCAATCCATCCGCCGCTACTGGGAGCATGACTGGGTGGTCGAAAGTGACTGTCACCTCTGTCTTGAGGAGTGCAAAGATCGGGGCAAGCATGAAAGCCGCTTCTCCTCCCCCGTCAATCGCTTGGCAGAGATCCCGTTTACCGAACAACTGGTGAACGGCGTACTTGGCCAACGAGAACAGATCGACCACGAAATTGAAGCGCGCTCACATCACTGGAAATTGAGCCGCATGTCCTTTATCGACCGTAATATCTTGAGGATTGCCCTCTTTGAGTTACTTTACTGCGATGAAATCCCTCCCAATGTCTCAATCAATGAAGCTATTGAGATCGCTAAAACCTACGGCGACAAAAATTCTGCCGCTTTTATCAACGGCATTCTTGATCAGGTGAAAAAATAGTGGGCTGTGGGCTGTGGGCTGTGGGCTGTGGGCTGTGGGCTGTGGGCTGTGGGCTGTGGGCTGTGGGCTGTGAAAATATGACTTTGACTAGAGATTGTCAATAAAACATTAAGCCAGTTAGAAAAGTCTTCAGAATCACTCTTTCATTAAAAAGCCCGGCCAATTAAATTGGCCGGGCTTTTTGGCGTCAGCAATAGAACTCTTCTTTTTCTCAATCCTTTTTCGGAGGCGGCTGAATACCAACTTTTTTAGCCGAATGGTCGCGCCCCAGGAAGTAGTTGGCCCAGGAAGAGGTATGGAAGAACTCCCAGTCGGGCGGTGGTACAATCTCGCCGGCAACTCGGCCCTCTTCATTATAGTTTTTCAGTCGGTCATAGGCTTTAACCCAGATGCACTGTTTCTCATTCGGATAGACCTCACACCAGCCCTCATAACTACCGCCGCAGGGCCCGTTGCGCTGATTTTTGGGGCATTGCGACATCGGACAAAGGTAGGCGACGTCGGTTAAAGCACAATCACCACAATCCATACACTCATAGAGGGCAACTTTTGAAATATGCTCAACAAAACGGAAAAAACCGCTCTCAGCACTTTTATCAACCACTTTTTGGATTGGGCTAAACAACATTCCACGAGGCTCAAAACAGTGATTATGCACTAATCGTGAAAACTTGTAACTGAAAGGAACTACTGGACGGGCGGTGCGCGGGGCTTGGCTTTCACTGTTAAGCAATCCCTCTGGGGCTCTCTTGAAATAGTAAAATCCACCTTTTTGCGGAAAGTCGAACTCGCACAACACATCCTGCCAGCCAGAGACCAGCTCATCACCTTTTTCGATCACCTGAACAACATCATCAAAGCCGACTCCGAGGCCGCTGATATGGACCCCGTCATAGCCCATACCCTTCATAAAGGCGTACATCTTGGCGGCCCGTAACAATCGCGCCGCTTTACCTTTATCTTCAACCTGGCGCTCTCCGTCGAGTACTTCGACAAGTTTATTCGTAACGACACAACCGGGCACCATATTCTTACTCATCACATTGGCCGCGCCAAAGGGAAGAATATAGATATTGCCGATAAAGGGAACCTCGTAACCCTCTTTCTCTTTAACCTTGATGAGCTCATGAAATTTACGCGCATCATAACCGGTTTGGGTAATGATAAAGCGAGCTCCGGCGGCGATCTTCTTTTTGAGTTTATAATATTGTAACATCTGCTCTGATTCGAGCTTTTTAAACGGGGAAGCCACGGCGCCGGGAAAGAAGTTAGTCGACTTGAGTTTGATCGGTGCCTTCATACCGGGGTATTCCAAACCCTCATTCATCGTGCTTATCATCTGCAAAAGATGCAACGGATCAAGATCGTAGACTGGACGCGAGCGCCCTTTGAAACCACTTGCCGGATAGTCACCACTCATAACCAGGAGGTTGGCAACCCCGCTGCGTTCAAGCCCATAAAGCAGATTTTCAAGCTGGTTACGGCTTTTATCCTTGCAGGTGAAATAGGCCATCGGCTCAATCCCCAGCTTTTTAACCTCAGCTCCCATAATCTCAGGTGAGATTGAGGGGTTACCGCCGGGATTGTCGGTGATGGTCAGGGCATCAATTTTGCCATAAGCTGCCGCCTGTTCCGCCTTGCGAATAAAATTCTCCTGGGCCTTTTCAAAAGCCCCACGACCAGGAACCACTTCCCATTCGATGGAAAAACGATTCTTGTCAAGTAACGAATCTCTATATCTATTTTCCATTGCTTATTACCTCATCCCATAAAAAAACCGCTCCGAAACGCCCGCTAAATATCAACAAGGGGCACCCGGAACGGTTATAAAGAACCAGAACCTGATCCGGTCTAACCGAATCCTGAAGAGTAAAAAACTAACGCGGCCTTTGCCCGCAAGTAAGAGCTCTTATCAGAACATTTTCTTGTTTTAAAAACAAGAAAATGTTCTGATAAGGCACTAATTTTTGATGCACTCGTAAAAAGCGATTTCAGACCGCTGAGTGTTGCGGCCACACATCTAAAAGTAACTTGAGTTGAGTTGTTAAATTAGACTATATTTTGCCTCAAGGCCTTTGGGTGCAGAGACCGAC
>DAOWIX010000172.1 GCA_030640695.1 Deltaproteobacteria bacterium
ATGGTGATTTCACGAGCTCGATCACCACGAAAATTGAAAAAGATAACCCCGTCACCACCCCTGATCAGGGGCAATTCTTGACCATCCTTAGCGATAATTACGGGCTCAACAAACTCATCGTAGATCTGATGTTCATAAGAGTCCTCAAGAGCCCGTAAAGCCTCAGGAAAACATTCTCCCTCTCCCAGAACCAAAGTTCGCCAATGACGCTCTACCCGATCCCAGCGCTGATCTCGATCCATCCCGTAAAAACGGCCACCCAGGCTGGCAATCTGGCCACAGCCAAGCTCAGCAAGAAAAGCTTCCAGACGACGCACATATTTAATACCACTGGCCGGCGGCGTATCACGTCCATCCAGAAAAACATGAACATAAACCCGTTCAAGACCCTGCTCAGCGGCCAGACGTAAAAGAGCTTCGAGATGATTCTGATGACTGTGCACACCACCATCTGACAAGAGGCCCAAGAGATGCAAGGCTCTCTCTTTTCCGGCAGCCGCCAAAAAAGCTTTCCTAAGAACTTCATTATCAGCCAAAGAACCATCTTCAATCGCCCGGCTAATCCGGGTCAGATCCTGATAAACGACACGTCCGGCTCCAATATTGGTATGGCCGACTTCGGAGTTGCCCATCTGACCGGCAGGCAGTCCAACATCGAGAGCACTGGCCCCCAACTTCGTCCAGGGACACTCTCTTAACAAGCTCTCAAACACCGGAATCCGGGCCTGAGATATGGCATTGCCGGGCCCGGCTTCAGCAAGCCCCCAACCATCAAGAATAATTAGAGCCGCTGGCTGCTTAGACAAAGGAACAAACCCTTTCTGAAATATCATAACTATTATAGCTGCCGCAGTGCGGACAGTGGTGTTTCCAGGAGGGTGAGAGACGGCCGCAGACCCCGCAAGCAAATACCGGTTCCAGGCGATCAGAGCAACCTAAGGCCTTCTTGAAATGATCAACCGCAACCTCTAATCGATGCTCCTTACGACAAGCCAGTTCACCCGCCAGAACTTCCAGCAAGGGGCCGTTGAAACCGCTTTCACGCAATCTTTTAGCCGCAACTTCAGCTTCATCAAACTTCTGATGCTCAAGACAGAAACGAGCATAAAGCCAACGAGCCGGACGGTACTCCGGATTTCGTGAAAGCACCTTGCGATAAGATTTTAAAATTTTAGCATCGCTGTTTTCGGGATCGTCCTCAACCTGCAAACGCTCCTCCTCAAGCAGGAAAATAGCACTCGGTTTTTTCCGGAAACCAGTTTTGAGAACACTTAAAGCATCACTCGTCTTGATCTCCATTTCAGCCTTGAGCAGATAGGCCGCAACATGCTCCTTGTCATTATCAAAAACAATTTTTAACGAAGCTGTTGCCGTATCCCGATTACCAGCCAACCATTGCCGCCGCGCCAATTCATAAGCACAGTTGGCAATCCCGCTGATGGCTGTTTTCTTCTCTGGGGAACCTTTAACTTCGCATTTACTAATATCCTGCCAAACTTCCAAAGCCTCCCGCCAATATCCACGGCTGCCAAACTGTTCAACCAGCATGGCCATTAAAGCCCGGTTACGAGGATAGCGGGCTTTCATAAGAAGCAGCTGATTGGTCATTCGTAAAGGATCATCGAGACCTTTCAAAGCTTGAATGCGATACCAATGCAAACGTGGGTCTTCAGGGCTGTGCTCAAGTGCCGCATCGAGCGTTTTTAAAGCTTGCTCGGGCTGCCGTTCTCGCAACTGCAGACGGACTAGAGCCAGTACTGCCTCCATATTTTTCTTATCGAGTTTGAGTACCCGATTCAGACTGGCAACAGCTTTTTTGGTCTCCCCCTTAAAACCGGCCTCGACCCCTTCAAGCAGGGCCTGCTGAGCTGATTTTTTCTTTTTGTCCCGCAGTTGCCGAAAAAAATCACCAACCTGCCGCCTTAAAGCCAACAGCGAGAAAAAAACGCCGCTGCCAAATCCACCCGCAGCAATTGCGACAAGCAGAAAAAACGGCATCGTACCGTCGACCTTGAGCCCTTGAGTCAAGGCCACTGAGGTTTCAGTCGGGTTCAAATAGACCAGATAAGCTGCTCCTAAAAGCGCCAGCAAACCGCCAAAAAGTATTATACGGTAAATCATAAGAGATCCCAATGTTAAAGGGTTAACACAAAACCAGACGATATCAATAATGGTAAGGTTCTTTATGAATGATAGTCATAGAGCGATAAAGCTGTTCAAATAGAAGCAGACGGGCAACTTCATGAGGAAAAGTCATAGGCGACAGCGATATCAGATGATCGGCCGCCTCTCGTAATGAAGGATCATAGCCAAAAGGACCGCCACAAAAAAAAACCAGACTCTGGTGTCCACTTTGCAGAGCTTTTTGCATAAAGATCGCAAAATCGCGGCTTCCCATAGCGCGCCCCCGCTCATCGAGAAGCAGCTTCAAGCCTGCAGGTTTATTAAATTCCTCAAGTAATCGCGGCCCCTGCCGCCGACAAAAAGCATCTGGAGTTTCACGCCGCCCCGGCTTCTCCTCCTTAATCTCTTTCACGTCGCAAACAAGATAGCGATTCAGGCGTTTACGGTATTCGGCAATCTCCTGATGATAGGTCGCATTCTTGGTCTTACCGACCAGGAGGAGCTGCAAACGCATTAGGAATTAACCTTTTGAACGTTCATCAAGGATAACCGGAGCATCGCGCCAGACCCCTTCAAGATCATAATGAGCGCGGATATCTTGATAGAACACATGGACAATAACATCACCATAATCGATCAAGCCCCAACGTCCATCCTTCAAGCCTTCACAACCCAAAGGCTGATAGCCCTGATGTTTCATCTCCTGGACCAAATATTCACTAACCGCCTGCACATGACGATCGGAGTGCCCACTGGCAACCACCAAGGTGTCAGTTACCGAGGAGATACCCCGCAAATTAAGAATTACCAACTCCTCAGCTTTTTTATCTTCAAGAAAACCCTTGATCAAGGAAAGTTTTTTATTGCCCTGAAGAGCCCTAGCATGGTTTTCACTCATTAAATATATTGCCCTCGTGAAAAGTTTAAAATAGATGAAAATTCAAGTAACATATAGCCCGTTTCTGTAAATATAGTTAGCGACCCCATCGGGCACCAGATAGCGCAGCGAACGACCCGCTGCAGTCTCATTACGAATCTGACTTGATGAAATATCTAACCGGGTAACTCTCATAAAATGAAGACGGTTCCCAGAAATGTGACGATAGCAAAACTCCTTCTCATAACAAAATTCATCTTTAAGCGCAAATGGAAAAAGAGAGTCTGCAGAATCATCGGCCCAGGGCTTTGCTCCCTGCCTGGAGATAACAATGAAATTTGCCAGGCCGAAGAGTTTGGAAAAGGAGTACCAAGTGCCAATTTCACACCAGGCGTCCCAACCGATCACAAAATAGAGTTCGGCCCCAACGAAACGTTTCCTAAAGTAATCCAGGGTCTCAACTGAATAGGAGGTTCCTCCTTTACGACATTCATATGAGCTACTGCCGAAAAAAGGATTTCCCCGCCGCGCCCGACGTACCATGGCCAAACGATGTTCAGCCGCCACCACCCCGCTTTCACCTTTATGCGGCGGCCGAGCTGACGGAACCAGGTAGATCTTTTGCAGGGCAAAAGCTTGATGTACCTCTTCCGCAACCCGCAAATGACCGTTGTGGATCGGATTAAAGGTACCGCCTAAAATACCGATTCGCCTACTCTCTGATTTGACCGTCGCCATAAATAATATATTTTGTCGTGGTTAAGCCCTCAAGGCCCATAGGGCCATAGGCGTGAAGTTTAGTTGTACTGATACCAATCTCAGCCCCTAAGCCCAGTTCTCCGCCATCTGAAAAACGGGTTGAAGCGTTGACCATCACGACCGAGGAGTTTACTTGACGTAGGAATTCCTGGGATCGATGATAATCGCTGGTAACAATCGTCTCCGTATGGTCGGAACCATACTCGGCGATATGGGCAACGGCAGCAGCAAAACTCTCAACCACCTTGACGGCAACAATTAAATCAATATATTCTGTGGCCCAATCATCTTCGTTCGCCGGAATCAGATCAGGACAGAGCGCCAAAGTTTTGGAGCACCCTCTGATCTCGACCTGTTTCTCCTGCAAATCAGCAATCATTAGAGGAAGAAAACTTTCGGCAATATCTTGATGGACTAAAATTGTTTCAGCCGCATTACAGACCCCGGGCCGATGGGTCTTGGCATTGATAACAATTTTCCGGGCCATCTCAATCTCGGCCCCGGTATCAACAAAGACATGACAGACTCCCTTGTAATGCTTGATCACCGGAATCCGGGAATGCTCAACGACAAAACGGATCAACCCTTCACCGCCGCGTGGAATAATCAGGTCGATCTCCTCTTCACACTGAAGCAGGTAATTAATCGCCTGACGCTCGACAAAGGGTACAACCTGGATTACGGCTGGCGGAATTGAGGTTGTTGCAAGCGCTTCATGCAAAACTTCAAGCACCGCCATATTTGAGTGAAAAGCTTCGGACCCGCCCCTGAGGATGACACCATTTCCCGACTTCAAACAGAGTCCGGCAGCATCTGCCGTCACATTGGGCCGAGACTCATAGATCATACCGACAACCCCTAAGGGGATCCTCATTTTCCCAACCAGCAGCTGATTCGGCCGCCGCCACATGCGCACAATTTCACCGACCGGATCGGGAAATGCCGCGACCTCTTCAAGACCTGTGGCCATCGCCTCAACAACCTTGTCACTTAAAGTCAGGCGATCAATCATCGCCGCACTAAGGCCGCTTTCACGGCCTTTTTCGAGATCAAGGCGATTCTGCTCCTGTAGAAAATTACGCCGCCGTCTCAAACCAGCCGCCATCGCCAATAAAGCTTTATCTTTTTCTAAAGTCGGCGTCGCCGCCAGCACCCGGGCCGCAACCTTAACCTGAACCGCCAGGGCCTTGATCTTTTTTTCAATATCCATAATTTTTAATCTCCGACACCTAACTCACAAAAGTGCTAAATTGTCCCTATGAATAACATCAGCTCCGGCATCGTAACCCAGACAAGCGACAATCTCACGAGAGTGCAGGCCGGCAATCTTTTCAATGTCCAAAGAGCTGTACGTAACCAACCCGCGAGCAATTTCCACTCCTTCAAGATCACGGCAAGAGACCGGTTCCCCGACCCCGAAATCGCCTTCAACCCGCGAAATCCCCGCAGGTAACAGGCTGGTTCCGCGCTCAACCAAGGCCTTAACAGCGCCACCGGCCAGGTAGAGACTACCGCAGGGATTAACCGCAAATGCGAGCCAGTGCTGACGGCAGTTCAAACGATTGGCCCGCGGCAGAAAAAGAGTACCTTCAATTTCCCCCGCCAGAACCCGAGCCATAACCTCAGGCCTTTGGCCATTGGCAATAACCGTCGGAATTCCATAAGCTGCGGCCTTACGGGCCGCTTCAAGTTTGCTGAGCATACCACCGGTTCCAACCGTACTCTTGCTAACACAGGCAAAAGCGGTAACTTCATCATCCACTTCGGCAATCAAAGGTATCAACGAGGCCCCACCATCCGCTTTAGGATCGCAATCATAGACCCCGTCAAGATCGGTCAAAAGCAACAAGAGATCGACTTCCGCCAAAGAGGTCAAAAGAGCAGCCAGGTTGTCGTTGTCACCAAATTTTATCTCCCGCACAACTACGGTGTCATTTTCATTAACCAGAGGCAAAATTTCAGCACTAAGCAACGCCCTTAATGTATTTCGTGCATTAAGATAACGGCGCCGGTTGCGAATATCATCTGAGGTCAAAAGAACTTGGGCCACAAGCTGATCATGGAGAGCAAACTCCTGTTCATACTGGCGCATCAAACGCAACTGCCCAACCGCCGCACAAGCCTGCTTTTCCGGGATGGTCAGAGGCGGAGCGGTAAAACCCAAGGCCTCAAGGCCAGCCGCAACCGCCCCCGAAGTAACTACAATGAATCTATAGCCCTGACGCCGCAGCTCCGCAATTTCGCCGGCAAAGCGCGTAAAAAAAGAGGCGTTCAGGTGACCCTTGTCAGTCAGCACAGCGCTACCGATCTTGACGACCACCAATTTTACATGCTCAAGGTTTGTTCGACGTATATTTTCCATCTATTTCCATGCCTTCCCGATCTTACAATAAGTAAATATTCGGCATTGAGTCGGCTCTGTTCTCTTTTATCCGCTATTTAAGTAAAACTGAAATTCACCTCGGGAAACGCTAACGACTTTTGGATAATTCGTAATAAGCGCCGCAAATCTAGTGTAAAAAGCCGTAATTGTCAAAAAATATCTCACTTTTTAATAGATAAATGTCATCAAAGAAAAATTTCACTTGAATCAACTTCGACAATGTGATAACTCTCACAGCATCGTAAATCATACAGTCATAATAACATATTCGAAAAAATTTTTTAATGTAAAAGGGCAACAGATGAAGACCAAAGAGAGTAAAATTCCGGAGGCTACCATCAAACGCCTTTCCACATATATCAACTGCCTAGAAAGACTCGGAGCTGAGAACAATCAGGTAACCTCCTCAGAAATGCTGGGCGAATCATGCCAGGTAAGTCCGGCCCAGATCCGTAAAGACCTCTCTTATTTTGGCGAATTCGGGGTGCGTGGGGTCGGTTATGACACGAAAAAACTGGAGGGCGAGATCAAGGATATCCTGGGCCTTAATCACAATTGGCCGACTACGGTCGTCGGAGTCGGAAAACTGGGACAAGCCTTGCTCAATTTCGCTTTTTTCCGCAAACATGGCTTTCGCATCATCGCCGCGTTTGATAGCGATGAAAACAAAATCGGTAATGAGCTTAGCAATGGTGTAACCATTTTGCCAACAACCGAGATTGAAAAAACCGTCAAAAATGAAAAAATCATCATCGGCATCATCACCACTCCAGCCGATTTTGCCCAGGAAGTCGCTGACAAACTCGTCGCCGGTGGCATCAAAGGCCTACTCAACTTTGCCCCGATCAAGGTCAAGGTACCTGAAACAATCACCCTACGCAATGTCTCAATAACCAGCGAACTTGATAATCTAGCTTATCTCCTGACCCAGAAAAAACGCTGAAAGGCGGGTTTAAAGATTTAACCCTGTAACACCCCACACAAACATTGACCGGTGGCTGATTTTTTGACTCTCGCCACCTCTTCGGGAGAGCCGCAGGCGACCAGACGACCGCCACCAACCCCGCCGTCCGGGCCTAAATCGATCAAATAGTCGGCTGCCTTGATAATATCGAGATTATGTTCGATAACAATCACCGAGTTACCCTCACCAACCAACCTCTGCAAGACCTTGAGCAATTGTTTCACATCATGAAAATGGAGCCCGGTAGTCGGCTCATCGAGGAGAAAAAGGGTGCGCCCGGTTGCCCGTTTAGCCAGTTCACGAGCCAATTTCACCCGTTGCGCCTCACCCCCGGACAGGGTCACCGCCGCCTGACCTAAGGTCATATAACCGAGACCAACATTTTTTAAAACCTCCAGTTTGCCAATCACCTTGGGAATCGCTGCAAAAAATTCAGCCGCATGATTAATCGTCATAGCTAAAACTTCCGCAATATTCGACCCTTTATAACGAACCTCCAAAACCTCCCGGCTAAAACGCCGGCCGCCGCAAGAGTCACACTTGACAAAGATATCAGGCAAAAAATGCATCTCGAC
>DAOWIX010000175.1 GCA_030640695.1 Deltaproteobacteria bacterium
CATCGTTTGATGCATGAATCGATTGATGAAGTTAATTTGAATCTGAGTGAGGCAGAAAGTATTGCCGGAGCCAAGGGCGATTACCGTAGTGTTACCCAGCCGGCTATGCATGAGGTGTTTAAATCCTTTCATGAAATAGGCGAAGCTTTGGCTGAAATTGAGGAGGCGGCCCATCATCGGGCTGAGGCTGAAGCGGTCAGGGTTGAGATGGCGATTGTGATAGTAGCTCTGCTGGGCGTTTTGATTAGCTTGATAGTTATCTTCTGGGTGCGTGCCGGTTTTGCCCGGATTATGGGCGGTGAACCTGAAGATATGAATGAGATGCTTAAAAAGATCGCAGATGGAGATTTAAGGGTTGCCATCGATGCTAACGCCCGACCCGGCAGTATGCTGGCGGTGATGGGCGATGTGAAAAAGGGATTGACTGAGATTGCTGAAGATATTTTTAAGGGGGTTGAATCCTTGACTCTCTCTTCAGCTGAGCTCGCGGCGGTCTCTGAGCGGCTTGGTGATGCGGCCGGTAATGCCTCGGGTAAAAGTAATACTGTGGCTGCGGCGGCCGAAGAGATGAGTGTCAATATGAACTCGGTTGCCAGCGCTTCCGAGACCACGGCTGAAAATGTTAATATGGTGGCGGCGGCTGCCGAAGAGATGACCTCGACGGTCGGTGAGATTGCACAGAGTACGGAAATGACCCGTTCTTTCAGTCTGGCTGCGGTTGAACGGACGCGTCAGGCTTCGGAAAAGATCGATGAACTCGGCCGCGCCGCGCAAGAGGTTGGTAAAGTGACGGCGGTCATCAATGAGATTTCGGAACAGACCAATCTTTTGGCTTTGAACGCTACTATCGAAGCGGCTCGGGCCGGCGAAGCTGGTAAAGGTTTTGCTGTGGTTGCCAATGAGATCAAGGAGCTGGCCCGCCAGACGGCTGAAGCAACCCAGGATATTCGCCGGATAATTGAGGAGATTCAAGGCTCGACCGGGGCGACGGTCGAGGAGATTCGCGAGGTGACTTCAGTTATTGAAGAGGTCAGTGAATTGATTACGACGGTAGCTGCCGCCATCGAAGAGCAGACCGCGACTACGAGAGAGATTGCCGGCAGTGTCGCTCAGGCTTCGCATGGAATTGCCGAAATTAATGAAAATATCTCCCAGAGTTCGAGTGTGGCGGGTGAGATCTCCGCAGATATCGCCGAAGTCAGTGGTCTCGCCGGTGAGCTTACAGATAGTAGTGCGCAGGTTAATAATAGCGCTGGTGATCTGGGCGGCCTTGGCGAACGATTAAAGAGTATTGTGTTACGCTTTAAGCTGGATAAACAGGCGGCGGACGCGTCCTCTTCTGTTTCGGCATATTCGGGCGCTGAGGTTGGCGACTTGATGCCTTGGACCTCCAGCTTCGAGAACGGAGTCAGTGAATTTGATAATCAGCATCATCGGCTCGTCGACCTTATCAACGAACTCTATAAGGCGATGAAGATGGGGCGAGCTAATGATGTCATTGTCAAAGTCTTGGATGAGCTGGTCGATTATACCGGCACCCATTTCGCAGCTGAAGAGAGACTTATGGTTGAACATCAATATCCGGATTACGACAGTCATATCGTAATTCATCGTGAATTTGTTGCTACCGTCGTCGACTTTCAGAAAAAGTTCAAGGCTGGCGAAGCAACCCTTTCTCTCGATTTGCTCGAGTTTCTTAAAGATTGGTTGATCGGTCATATCAAGGGCGTCGATCGTAAATATGGACCTTTTTTCAATGGTAAGGGCGTTTATTAGAGCAAGAGTAAAGAGTAAAACAAAAAAAGCAGGCCTCGGGCCTGCTTTTTTTGTTTTACTGATCAGAATCTTACCAGTGAAGTTTGACCTCTTCTACTAAGATTTTGGTTCTGGCCAGTTCGGGATAGGTCGTCGTGAGAAACTCTTCTCGGTCTCGTTAACTGTGGTTTATTCCTACCGGTTAAATTTCACGCAAAGAGGTCGAGATTTCTATTTGAATTGGGTCTTCAATCAGAGAGAGTAGATAGTCTGAAAAATAGCCAACCATTATGAGTATAACATTACCGTTACATCCTTTATTTGCGATGAGAGGGAAATCTTTTGGATTGGCGACCTTACCATTTTAAGCTGGTTAATGGTTCGCAAATTGCATACGGCCGTATATTAATTTTTCAGTTTCGTAAAAAAAGCTTTCATAATATTTTTTTCTTCTTACATTTAAAGTCCTTTAAAGTCGGCTGTCAAAGTTTAATATCATGCGTATGAAGTATACAGTTTGCTGCTTGACAAAGGTCTCGTGCTTATGTTAACAAGCTCCGCTAACTCGCTGATGTGAGTGGCTATTCACTTTTTTGGGGAACTTAACGGTGCCCCAAACCGAAGTGCCAATATGTTTATAAGTTGTTGTTTTTTTTATAGTTTGTTGTTGAATGGTGTAGGGTGGATTTTGGATCGTTGGCGGTTGCCACCGCAACCCTTCTACACTTGTCAGGTTTCCGGTCTTTGCCGGGGTAGGGGAATGAAAGGTTATGCTAAATTCACTTGATGTACTGGTCATCGGTTTAAGTTTGGCGCTTCTGCTCTTTGGAAGTTTCCGAAAAATCGCGCGCTGGCGGGTCGGCGAACCCGAAACCCGGGGTGGTGATGCGGGTAAACGCTTTGCCGCAATGTTTGCGTCGGTTGTCGGTCATGACCGGATTCTTGAAGAGGCCTGGCCCGGTTATATGCACCTCTTCCTCTTCTTCGGCTTTTTCACTCCCTTTGTTCTTGTCGTTTTCGCCCAACTTCATGTTGCAACTTTGACCCCGGCTGCCGCCGGTGGCATCTCTCTGGTTCTCGACTTGATCGGGGTTCTCGCTCTGGTCGGTCTGCTTATGGCCCTCCACCGTCGTTATGGGGTTGAGCCTGACCGTCTTGATGAACGTGGTAATGAAGATGTCATGCTTTTGGTGTGGTTGCTTTTTATCTTTGTCAGCGGCTTTTTGGTAGAAGGTTTACGACTTGCGGTAACGACTCCCGGGGGGACTTGGTTTGCTCCGATTGGTTCACTTATCGGCTTTGTTCTGGCTCCCTTCAGTACTGACATTGATGCTCAGGCGATTCGTTGGGTCTGGCGCCTCCATTTTTATGCCATCGTCCTGCTCATCGGGACGATGCCTTATACCAAACTCTTTCATGTTATCTCAGGCATACTTAACAACTACTATCGTTCGACCAATCCCAAAGGGGTGGTCAGCCTGCTCGATATTGAAAACTCCGAGACTTTTGGAGTTGCCCATGTTCACCAATTTACCTGGAAGCAGCTTATGGACAGCGATGCCTGTATCCGCTGTGGCCGTTGCCAGGATAATTGTCCGGCTTATCTTACGGACAAGCCTTTGACCCCGAAAAAGATGGTTCAGGATATTCGCGAGTGCCTTTATGACAAGAGCGCGGTTATTGCCAAGTGCAAGGCTGATGGCGAAGATATTACCTGGGGCCTTCCTGATGAAGAGAAAGCCTTGTTCGGCGGTTACCTGACCGAGGATGAGATTTGGGCTTGTACTACCTGTCGCGCCTGTATGGAGGTCTGCCCGATGTATGTCGAGCATGTTGACAAGGTTGTTGACCTGCGGCGTAACCTGGTTCTCATGGAGAGCAGCTTTCCCTCTGAAGTCCAGCTTGTTTTCAAGAATTTTGAAAATAACAGCAACCCCTGGGGGCTTGGTTGGGCCGATCGTGGTAACTGGGCCGAGGGCTTAGGGGTTACAACGATGGCAGAAAAGAGCGATGTCGAGTTCCTACTTTGGGTCGGTTGTTCGGGTTCTTTTGATGACCGTTATAAGAAGGTTACAACCTCGTTGGTCAAAGTTCTCAAGGCGGCCGGAGTCTCGTTCTCGATTTTGGGCAAGGAAGAGAAGTGTTGCGGAGATTCGGCTCGTAAAATGGGTAACGAGTATCTCTATCAGACTTTGGCTATGGAGAACATTGAGACCATGAACGGCTACGGCGTCAAAAATATTGTCGTTATGTGTCCGCACGGCTACAATACCCTGAAAAAAGATTATCAACAGTTAGGTGGTAACTATAACGTTATGCACCATACTGAGCTTATCTCTCAGTTGATTGCCGATGGGCGTCTTAACTTAAAGCGTCCTCTTGCCGCTAAGGCGGTCTATCACGACTCCTGCTATCTTGGTCGCTACAATGATATTTATGCTCAGCCGCGAGAGATTTTGCAGGAGATCCCCGGGCTTGAGATGGCTGAAATGGAGCGTCATCATAAACGCGGTTTCTGTTGTGGGGCTGGCGGTGGCCGGATGTGGATGGAAGAGGATATAGGCACTAAAATCAATGATACTCGGGTCGCACAAGCTCTCGAAAAAGATCCTGAAATAGCAGTTACAGCCTGTCCTTTCTGTATGGTTATGTTTGAGGATGGTCTGAAATTTCATAATCGGGAAAATGATGTCAAAGTCAAGGATGTGGTTGAACTGGTTGCTGAAGCCCTGGAGGTTGGGGATGTTTAGGATTAATGAAAAACAAATTATTCCGGCGGTAATCCGGCACTCCGCTGGAAGTCGGCCTTGGCAGCAGTTACTCTGTCTCTTGCTGGTGCTTGGATTACTGATATGCGTTGGTCAAGCACAGGCCTCAGGGCATGCGTCTGTTACCCATGATTCGACAATGCCAGAGCCAGTAACCCCGGTTCTGGTTAGTGCTGACGGTTTGTTGCCGATTCCTAAGGAAGTAGCAAAACCGCGGACTAATGAAGAGTGTATGAAATGTCATAAAGAGCCCCATTTGACTTCCGGTCGACTCGATGGCTCTCAGGCGATATTGCAGGTTGAACTAGAACCTTTTAAGAAAACTCTGCATGGCAAGAAACTGGAGTGTATTGACTGTCATGAAGATGCGGCTTCAGCTCGTCATTGCCGCAGCGGTTTCCAGAAGGTCAACTGTCTCGCCTGTCATTCCAAAATTGAAGGACTTTTTCCTCTCGGTGCTCGTGAACGGCTGAAAAAGAAGAAGATCAGGATTCCGAAAAGAAAGATGGTCGGTGATAGTTATTACCAGAGTAAACATGGTAAAGCTTTGTTGGCTGGTAAGGAGAATGCCCCTAATTGTTACCATTGTCACACCCGACACTATATATCTGGGGCCAAAAATGAGTTGTCGACGGTTAATCGTGCCAACCTTACCGAAACTTGCGCAAGTTGTCATAAGGAGCGCAAAATATCGACACTGCTTGAGCATTTGACGACTTTTCGTCTCGAAGCTCATCGCAAAGGTGATATGAGTTTTGATTATGATCGTGGTAACTGTATCGATTGTCATCAGGGTGAAGCTGTGCATGGTCTTAAGGTCAACGAAGCCCCCTGTGCCCGTTGTCATGATACGAAAGTTAAGGTGAAAAGTGTTGCGCTGGCGGGCTTCGGTCCGTTCCATCTCTACCCGGATTATGAAAATCAATATTCGGTCTGGTGTCTGCGTAATTTTTACGGTCTGTTAGTGTTACTCCTGCTGGTTGGAGCTGGTTGTGGAATTTTTCTCTATATCCTGCGACGCTCCGCTGAATATTATCGAAAAGAAGGGGGCGAGTGAGTACGGCTATGTCCAATCCGCATAAAAGTAAAAACAGTGATCTGCCTCGTTATGGGATGCTCATCGATCTTGATCGCTGTGTCGGCTGTCACACTTGTGAGATTGCTTGCAAGATAGAGAACGATGTGCCTTTGGGAATTTGGCGCAGTTGGGTCAAAGAGATCGAAAAGGGTAAATATCCTGATGTTGTGCGCTCATTTCGGCCGACTCTCTGCAATCATTGTGAGAATCCGATCTGTGTCAAGGTCTGTCCGGTAAATGCCGCCTGGCAACGTGAAGATGGTATTGTAATGCTCGACCCTCATCTCTGCGTCGGTTGCCGTTATTGTATGTCGGCCTGTCCCTATGAGGTTCGTTATATTCATCCCACTAAAGGGATGATCGATAAATGTGATTTCTGTAGTACCCGGGTCGATGCCGGCCTTAAGCCGAGTTGTGTTGAGGCTTGTCCGAGCAGTGCCCGGATTTTTGGTGATCTTAATGATGCCAAAAGTGAAGTAGCTAAACTTGTGGCGACCAAAGCGGTATCCACTTTGAAGCCGGAGATAGGTACAGGGCCGAGGGTCTACTATATTGGACTCGACCCTGCGACTATGGAGATTAAGCGGGAGGCTAAACTGGTATGGGAAAAGTAGTCTTTGATGTTCAGTATCAGACGACTCTGGCTTTTTTAATCTCTTATTATTTTTACTTTACGGGATTAAGTGCCGGATCGTTTATGATCTCGACCCTCTCTTACGGCTTTGGTATGGAGAAATTCAAACCGGCCAGTAAAATGGGGGTTGTTGCCGCGGTCTTATTGTTATTGCTGGCGCCGCAGTTTCTTTTGATGCAGGTCGGCTGGCCAATCAAATCCATATGGAACCATTTTGTCTATTTTAATCCGCTATCGGCGATGTCCTATGGGGCATTCCTGCTGATGCTCTATCCCATGAACTCGGTCGTCTACGGCATTTTCATGTTTCAAGGCAACCTGAAGATGACCAAGATTTTTGGTCTAATCGGTATTCCTCTAGCTCTCGCAGTGCATGGATATACGGGTTGGATTCTGGCTTTGGGTGTTGCGCGGGATTACTGGAATACCGGTTTGATGCCGATTGTCTTCCTCTTTTCCGCCATGGTCTCCGGGATCTCGATGATGATCCTTATGATTATGGTTAGGGATCGTTTCTTTACGAAAGAGAAAACCATTAACCATGAACTGATTGACAGCCTCGCCAAACTCTTAGGCTGGCTTCTGGTCGTCGATCTCTTCCTGGTTTTCTGTGACTACTCTGTTTTGCTCTACTCTAAACTTGAAGCTCAGGAAGTTGCCCACTTCATGCTATTCGGCAAGATGTCATTCTGGTTTGTTATTGTTGAGAACCTGATTGGTAAGGTGATTCCCATGATCATAGTTATGATACCGGGAATGCGCAAAAGTTATTTCTGGCTGATACTGGCGGCTCTGATGAACATGGCCGGTATCTTGGCGATGCGGATCGTCACCGTTTACGGCGGCCAGGCTTTACCTTTGATGTAGAATAAGTCTTTTAAAGGACGTTAAGATGAAACTAGATCGTAGAAATTTTATAAAACTCGGGGCCGTCGGAGGTGGATCATTAGCCTTGCCGAACCCCTTGAAACTGGCGAAAAAAGATCGCAAACCTTGGAATCGACAGCAGGCCCGGACTTTGCGTAAATTTCGCAATCCGAAGCCTACAACCTGTGGTCTCTGTGAAAACGGTTGTGGTTTGATCTCCTACCGTGAAGGTGATCGTATTGTCATGCTCCATGGTAACCCTGATCACCCCCTAAATCATGGCAAAATCTGCGCTCGGGCCTATGGTCAGCTCGATCGACTTTATGATCCGGATCGCGTCCTAGCCCCTAGATTACGGGACGGGGAGCGCGGTAGTGGTAAGTGGCGTGAGATAAGTTGGGAAGAAGCCTATAAAGTAATAGCTGAAAAATTGGCTCCGTATAGCGAAAATAAGGGTGCCGGTTTGGCCGTTTTACAAGGGCGACAGGAGTTGTTGGGTGAGCACCTGCTTGAACTTTTTCCCCAGGCTCTGGCGGTTGAAGAGAGTCCCTCCCAGCGTCTTAAAAGTTTGCGGCGTCAACTATATGGAGTGACCGGTTGTCGTCGAGATTTTGCTAATAGCCGTTTTGTTCTGAATTTCGCCGCTGACCCTTATATCAGTGGTCAGAATATGCTCACTGATATGCGGGAGCTGCTGGCCGGGCGGATTGATAATGGGGCTAAGTTGGTGACCGTTTCGGCTCGTTTGAATAATACCGGTGGGCGTAGCGACGATTGGATTCCGGTAGCTCCGGCAGATTACGGAAATTTTGCCAGAACTTTGGCTTATTACCTACTTGATAATCAGCTCTATAATGCCAAAGCTTTGGCCGACCAGGGACTCAAAGCCTCGGAGCTCAAAGGTTTGCTGAAAAAATATGCGCCCGATGCTATGGCTTCATCCTTAGGTGTAAAAGCCGAAGTGATTAAGAATTTGGCCAAGGCTATGGTTCGTTATCAACCGGCTTTGGCAATCTATGACGAAGAGTTGCTTTTAGCTCAGGATGGCTGGCATAGTGCGGCCGCGATTGAGCTTTTAAATCTGCTTTTGGGTTCTTTGGATCGTTCTGGTGGTCTCTACTATTATAGTGAAGAGACCGATCTCGCGGCTGCAGTACACAACCTTGAAAGCCAGAAAGAGCGGCAGAAGGTCTCCCTTGACTGGTTTGCCAACTGGTTACTTAGTAGTGGTAATAAGCCGGCTATCATAAACTATGCCTGCAATCCTGCATATACTACATTCAGCGGTGAATATCCGCACGCGCTTTGGCATAGTACGAATAAAATTCCTTTCCATCTGGCAATTGATACCCATGTCAGTGAGACCTCGTTTTTTGCTGATCTGATTTTACCGGCCGCGACTGAACTTGAAACCTGGGGACTTTCTGACTCTCCTCTGGCAGATGGTCAGCGGGTTCTCTCTTTGAGGCAGCCGGTTTCCCGGTTGATGGACGAGATTTTATTGTTGCGTCAGGCTAAGGCCAAAAATCTTGATCTCTTTAAATCGAAGCGGACGCCGGTTGCTGAGTCGCGTGATTTTAACCAGATTGTTCTTGAACTGAAAAAAATTATGCAGGGCGAGTCGCCTGATACCGCGTTAAGGGTTGCCGGCTGGCTTGAAGATACGATGAAGGGAGCTCCTTTTACGGCGGCGGGTATCAGTTGGGAGACCTTGCAAAAGCAGGGCTTTCAGAATTATCAGGGAGCAACTGAAACAGCTGGTTTGCGCCTTTCGGTAACGGCCACTAAATTTACTGCTTTTGATGATAAGTCGCATTCTGACAGTGATGATAACTTCTCTCTGATTCCCTACACTTGGCATATACTTGATAATACAACCGCCAATTGTAAATATATGGCCGAATTCAGGCACGAAAATCCACTTTGGATTCATCCTGCTAGAGCAGCTCGTTTAGGTATTCATGAAGGTGATGATGTACGTATTGAATCTCAATCGAGCTCGGTGGTTGCTAAAGCTTGGCTCAGTGAAGCCATCCACCCGCAATGTGTGGCTATTGCCTTAGGTCTTGGTCATACTGAGATGGGCCGGGTGGCCAAGGCTCAGACAATTGCCAAAAGCGATCCCATGACACGCTCTATGCTTATCCATAAACCGATTCACTTTACCCCTTTCTCATTTCGTTTACGCTCTTGGGATAAAGTTGAACCGGTCTGGTGGCATGAAAAGGGTAACGGGATTGATATCAGGCGAATTTTCAAAAGTAATGCTGACAGTCAGGTTGCTGGAATGACTGTGGTTGATACGACCGTAAAGCTTAGAAAAGTATAATGACATTGCTTGCGTAGCGAGTATTTTATAATTTAAAGACACTTATTTGGTTTGTTTGTAGCGGGCAGCTGGCAGAAAAAATACTGCC
>DAOWIX010000045.1 GCA_030640695.1 Deltaproteobacteria bacterium
CGGCTTAACTCCTGACGAGATCGAAAGCTACCATATGAAACCGGTCAGATCTCTGGAAAAAGCGATTGCTGAATTACTCGACCGACATGGCCCACAAGCCCGCTGGGCCGTGGTTCCCGACGGACCGCTGTTAATTCTGCAAATGGCAACAAGCTAACAATAAGTTACTAAAGAGGAAACAACATGAGTACCCACATCACACCCCTGACCAAAGTTTTGAATGATTCGGAATATCAGGAAATCGACGATTTCTGTACTACCCACCAAGGAATCGAAAACCTGTTTGAAATTGCTGAATTTCTGCATGATAAATTCTCTTTAACGCTGGTTTTAGATCCAGAAATTATCGCCGGATACGCATCCGACAGCTCCAACCTCCCGGCCCAAGCCGAGGCCCTCTGCAGACCGGGTAGTGAACGGCAGGCAGCGATTATCTTAAGGGCTGGACGGGCAGCAAAGATCCCGATTACACTCTCTGCCGGACGTTCCAACCTGACCGGCAGCGCTACCGCAGAAGGCGGCATTGTCCTTTCGATAGCAAAACTTGATGAGCCAAAAGTCAGCATTGACCGGGATAATCTTTTAGTAACCAGCCCGGTCAATATTATTCTTGAAGAGCTGCGCGAAAAGATCCTTGAAGAGACCGGCAAATCCCTCTACTACCCGGTCGACCCCACCAGCCGGGGTGACGCCTGGGTCGGGGGAACCATCGCCTGCAACGCTTCCGGCTTTACCCCCGGGGAGATCGGTGCCACCAGAGACTGGGTTGAAGGTCTCGACATCCTCCTACCCGATGGCCTGAAAATTAGTGCCCGGCGCGGACAATACATCTCTGAAAACGGAGAGTTTATTCTGGCCGATAAAAACAAGCAAAAGCGCTGGCCGGTACCGACCTACCCGCAACCCAAGATCAAAAATGCCAGCGGCCCTTTCTCATCACCCGACGGCAAAATCGATCTGATCGATATGTTTATCGGCAGTGAAGGCCTCTTTGGCTTGGTTACCGGTAGCACTTTAAAGCTTATCCCGCGTCCCAAAGCGTACATTGACCTCTTTTTTTCACTCTCTGACGAAAACCAGGCTATTTCTTTTTATCAATTTCTCGATAAAGAGCTCGATGGTAATTTCGGAACCTTAAGCGCTTTTGAGTATTTTGGTGTCAACTCCTTAAGCTACATGGATCACAAGGAGCGCCTCTTTTACGGTGATAATCAAGTTGCCATCTACCTCCAGATACCTATAGGAGAAAAAGATCCCGACCAGGAGATCGAGATCTGGTTCAACCGCCTCCTGGCAGCTGACTGCGGCATCGATCCGGAAGCCGTTCTCCTCCTCGACAATGAACCCAAACGCCGAATTTTCATGGAGTCACGCCACTCTATGCCAGCCAACGCCCTTGAAGTCATCCAGAAACACGGCACCTACACAATCATGACCGACACCGTCGTCCCCCCTGAGCGTTTTGCCGAATTCCTTGACTATATCCACGCCCTGCTCAAAACCGAAGGTATCGACTATTTATCATTCGGCCATTTTGGCGACTGCCACCTTCACTTCACCCTGCTACCAGAACAAGAAAAGCTAAAAAGGGCCGCCGAACTCTACGATCTTTTCATTGCCAAAGCAGTCGAGTTGGGTGGTGTCTATTCGGGCGAACATGGTACCGGCAAACGCAAACGTAAAGATTTCATCACCCTCTATAACCAAGCCGCAATCGAACAACTGAAACAGTGCAAAGCCGCCGTTGACCCCGATTTTCTTATCAACCGGGGCAATGTTTTTATTCCCTGAACGTAACAAAATTCCAAAAAACTCTGCCCTGCCAATATATGAGCGTGTCTGCGGCTGGAAAAACCAGCCGCAGACAGTAACAAAAAACTCACAAATCTCAGTTCCTCAAGAAACACTTGACTTTCAACCACCCATCACCGTATAAACTTTCACTAAATAAATTTTTCTACCTAATTTAGACACAACTTGATGCGGAAAAAATTTCCAATATTTCATTTACGCAAATTGCCTACCGAACAGCAATGGACTAAAATATATTTTTTCTTTTCCTGTTAATTTTTATTGATAAAGCCTAAACATTTTTCATGAATCTTTTTAAAAAATTACTCGGTAACCAAGATCGCAATAAAAATCCTTTCACCTGCGATCTCATCAAGAAAAAAAACATCAAGATCGGAGCCTACAGCTATGGTGAACCCCAAATTCACCGATGGTCGGAAAAGTACCGGGTGAGCATCGGCAAATTCTGTTCGATCGCTGATGATGTTCATCTTCTGGTTGACGGCAACCACCGCAGCGACTGGATCAGCACCTACCCTTTTGGCCGCCTGCTTGAAGGCTTCCCCAAAAACCGGGAACATCCGACCGGCAAAGGTGATATTGAAATTGGCAATGACGTCTGGGTCGCTCGTGGTGCAGTTATTCTCTCTGGAGTAAAAGTTGGCAACGGAGCCGTGATTGCAGCCGGAGCTGTAGTTGTCAAAGATGTCAAAGACTTCGAAATTGTCGGTGGTAACCCGGCCCAAAGCCTCGGTTTTCGCTTCTCTAAATCTCAGATTGAAAGTCTTCTGAAAATCGCCTGGTGGAACTGGTCTTTAGATAAAATAAGAGATAATATCGGCCTGCTAGAATCACAAAACATCGAAAAGTTCATCAATAATAACCTAAAACCCGAATAAGAGAGAAAATAATTCATCCATGAGTCTGCCCCCTGATACCTATACCTGCCCAGTCACCGGCCTACCAATCCTTCACAATCCAGAATGGAATAAGATCAGCTTTGGTAGCAATTATAAAGTTTCTGTCGATATTATCAGTAAACAAATTCTTCTGACCCATAATTTTGGTACCCCAAGCCTACATGGCGTCCAGAAAGTCATGCGCTTTACGAGCTCTATAATTGATCAATTCTTTCAGAACAGGCCTTATATTCATATTATCAATTATACAAACATTAAAAAAAACATCCCCCTGGAAGCCCGCCGTCATGTCATCAAGGAATTAAAAAGCCGTAAGCAAATGCTGGCGGCGATCTTTTATGGCCTCTCTCCATCATTAAAGTTAAGTGTTAAAATAGGCCGCCTTTTCAACCAGATGCCCTTTACCACCATGATCACTCAAGACTACACTGAAGCCATGGAGAGTGCTCTAATAATCCTCAACGATAGTGAAAGAGATCCGCTTATTGTTGAAAAGAAGAGAATTCTGGATTGTGAAACAGCAAAATTAATTGAAGAGCTCGCTCAAAGAAAGCCCTCTTTAGATAATGCCGATCCCGGCCCTTTTGATCGTGCAGTTGAGTTGATTAAGGATGAAATTAAATATCTTGAGGAGAAAGAGAGTCAAGCTCGCCGGGTGAATACCCTGGCCCGACTGGACAAGATTATCAATAGCAGGAATGAGAAGGCCAGAATCTATTGGAACAGCCTGCGGCCCCGCCCCAAGCTTCAGAGACAGCCTGAGAAAGGGCTAGGAGAAGCCTAAAGATGCAGGAAATCGCCTACATAAATAGTACTTTTATCACCTTGGACAGAGCCTTTGTCCCCATAAATGACCGGGGCTACCTTTTTGCTGATGGCATCTATGAAGTGATTGTCACACGCAACGGCAAACCTTTCCTCATCAAAGAGCATCTCGAAAGGCTTAAACGGAGTGCCGACGCCATTCTCTTGCAACTACCCTCTTCATTATCCGGATTTTCTAAAATCATAGAACGCGGCATCAAAGAGGCCGGTTTTAGAGAAACCATGGTCTATATCCAGATAACCCGAGGGGTTGAACCGCGACGCCATAACTACTCTGCCGACCTTAAAGCCAACCTGACAATGACCTTTCGGGAACACCCTGAATATGAACCGCAACTGACCTTAAAGGGAGTTTCGATCATTACCGTCCCAGAAATCCGTTGGAGCCGTTGTGATATAAAAAGTATTGCTCTACTGCCTAATATCATGATGAAACAGAGAGCCGTGGAGAAGGGATATCAGGAAGCTCTATTTGTTACCGAAGAGGGCCTGATACGTGAAGGTACCGCCACCAATATTTTTTTCATCAAGGATAAAGTTATCCACACGCCACCAGCCGATCAACACATTTTAAACGGCATCACCCGGACTTACATCCTGCAACAAGCAACCTTACACGGCATTGAACATATCGAACGGGAGTGCACCCTAGATGAGACCCTTAAAGCCGATGAAGTTTTTATCACCAGCTCAACAGTAGATCTTCTCCCGGTCATAAAAATCGACGAAACAACAATCGCTAACAGCCGTCCCGGCCCGCTCAGTAAAGCCATCAAAGAATTTTTCCCAAAGCACTGATTGATGCATTCGTAAAAAGTCGCGGGATGGCTAAGTAAAAATTTCGACAGACAAGATGTTGTGCTTTTCCAGGCGCGAGACTATACATGTGGTATGTCGAGTGTCTGGAAAAGCTCAACAACGCAGGATATCGGAACTTTTTACGACGCCATCA
>DAOWIX010000174.1 GCA_030640695.1 Deltaproteobacteria bacterium
CATCCATCTCGAAAAGGAAAAATTCGCACTCGGTTCCGACATTCATTGTGTAACCCATCTTTGCAGCGGCCGCCATCACCCGTTTGAGATTGACCCGGGGACAACCGACAAAGGGAGTTCCGTCATGCTTATGAACATCACAGATAACCCGAGCCGTTGCAACCCCTTCCTTGTTACGCCAAGGCATAACACAGAAGGTATCATAGTCGGGAATCAGGTACATATCGGATTCCTGAATCCGGGCAAAACCCTCAATCGAAGAACCATCAAACATCATCTGTCCATCAAGGGCTTTATTCAACTGACTCACAGGTATTGCGACATTCTTCATAATACCGAAAATATCAACAAACTGGAGACGGAAAAAACGGACATTCTCTTCTTCTACAATTTTTAGAATCTCTTCTCTGGTCATGCTATTACTCCTTTAGAAAAATTGGCTCCTAAACAGATATCCACTAAATTGAATATCCGCCCTTAACCATAATTTAGAACATTAATCAAGTCAAAGCATCATGATAATCATAATTCAAATTCGTCAACATCTTCGTAGGGCAGGGTTTTACGACCCAACATTGCAATAATTTTCCCGACAATAAAACCGGTGGCAACGGCAACGATAATGGTCATAGCAATGCCAAGCATCTGACTGCCTTTGCTTAAACCATCGACAATAAAAATAGCTGATATACCACCCAAAAGCCCGGGTAGGCCATGCAAGTTCATAACCCCGCAGGTATCAACACCTTTGATCAGGCTTTCAACCCTACTCTGCAAAACCGCAAAACCGAAGGTTGACAGAGCACCAGCCAAAATACCGACTATAAACGCTTGGAGAAAACTTGCAACATCACAAGCGGAACCGATAGCGACACCGCCAGCCAGGGCGGCATTGGCAATGTCGGCCGCAGAAATTTTTCCACGCAAATAAATTGACGCAAAATAGGTGGCAATGGTAGCACCGGAAAGGGCTAAAATCACATTGATGGCGGTGTGGGGTACAAGCCCAGGTGCAACCAGAGCTGCACAAAAACTGGGCCAGAATAACCAGAGAATCATGCTCCCGAGCAGGGAAAAACGGTCGCTGGTGAAGTCTGCCTCAACCGGCAAATCTATCTCTTTTTTGGTCGTCATCGTCATAATCACCCCAAGCCCAAAGAGGGCACCGAAAGCATGGATAACAATCGACCCTCCTGTATCGATAAATGCACCTGAAGGTATTAGTCCAAAACCGTTACCAAGAAGAAGCCATTCATTAAATGCGTAACAGGGAATAAAGAGAAGACCGAGAAGAATATACTGACCCATTTTCAGTCTACCGAGAGGGGCTCCCGCACAGATAAGCAGGCTTGCAGCTGCAAACTCGGCCAGGATAAGACTATCAATTTCTGAACCTGAACCACCTAAAACACCAAAACTATCTTTTAAAATATAAAGAGGAATCGCAACACTGACCAAAAGATAGGTTGCAGTTATGGCAGACCGACCATATTTTTTAACAAATACCATGAGAAAACCAAAACCCGCTAAGAGCATGGCCATGATATGAATAGCCCGATTGTATTTTTGCACATCGACAACTTGGTCTAATTCAGCGGCACCGACAATGCCGGCAAACAAAAAAAGAGTTGCTAAAGTCAGAAGTGATTTTAGAAAAGGGTGAGTTTTATTCATAAAAAGAGATGTCTCCTTAGCTTACGTTAAAAGTTCTATTTCGACGAAAAAAATATTTGGTCAAATCGCCTGACTACCGCTCTCGTCTGTCCGGATCCGTATACAACGCTTCAACTCCGTCACAAAAATTTTACCGTCACCGATGCGCCCTTCGCCATGCTTAGCCGAACGCAAGATCGCTTCTATCGCGACATCAACAAACTCATCGTTACAAGCCATATCAAGCCTCACTTTAGGCAACAAATTGGGCATCACCTTCTGTCCACGGTAGAGGCGTTCGCTGTCGTGTTGACCTTGATGTTGTCCATGTCCGGTCACCCGACTGGTCGTAATCCTAGTTATGCCAGCCACAACCAACTCTTCCCTTACTTCATCCAGCTTATCGGGCTGGATTATCGCCGTAACAAGTTGCATAACGGTTTCCCCTTAATTTAGATTTATTAGTCCGTAACCGTGTTCGCCATGCAGGGCATGATCCATTCCTGACTTTTCGGCATTTTCCGGCAAACGGAAACCCACTGTTTTCTCAACCACGACAATCAGAATGCCACTAACGACTGCGCTATAAAGAATGGTTGCAGCCACAGCCTTGAATTGAACTAACAATTGCTGAACAACACTCCAACTCCCGCCAGCCCCGGCCGCAGCATCCTGCATCCAGCTTTCACGAATAAAGAAGACCAGAGCCAACGCCCCGAAAATCCCGGCAACGCCATGAATACCGAAGGCGTCAAGGCTGTCATCGTAGCCCAATTTTTCCTTAAGAAAAAGCCCGAGGTAACAAACTAATGACGCGCTCATACCGAGAACAATGGCCCCACCCGGTTTAACAACTCCTGCTGCCGGCGTAATCACGACAAGACCGGCCAAAATCCCGCTGACAATCCCCAGCGTCGTGGCTTTGCCCAGATGAACGGCCTCAATAATAAGCCAAGCGGTAGCTCCGGCGGCTGCCGCAACTTGGGTCACGGTCAAAGCCCTAGCCGTATCCAGGCCGCTGGAGACCGCACTACCGGCATTAAAACCAAACCAACCCACCCATAATAAACCCGCCCCCATCAAAGTCATAACCAGATTATTGGGGTGCATCGCCGTACTCGGATAACCGCGTCGACAACCTAAATAGAAGGCGGCAACCAGACCACTGACCCCGGCTGAGATATGGACAACAGTGCCTCCGGCGAAATCGATGGCGCCGTCAGCTCCGAGATTAAAAATCCAACCATCAGGAGCCCAAACCCAATGACAAAGAGGGTTATAGATCAAGATGCTCCAGAGCACGATATAGAGACAATAGCCACGAAAGGTGACCCGTTCGGCAAAAGCGCCGGCAATCAAGGCCGGCGTAATAATCGCAAACTTCCCCTGGAACATGGCAAAGACATACTCCGGCACCCCGCACTCCAGAATCACATCATCAATGCCTCGCAAAAGAAAGTAGTCGGGATTCCAACCGCACCAACCACCCAACACCCCCTTACCGAACGACATCGAGTAGCCAAGAACCACCCACAGTACCCCGATAATTCCCATCGCCGCAAAACTGTGCATCATGGTTCCCAGAACATTCTTAGTCCGCACTAAACCACCGTAAAACATTGCCAGCCCCGGAACCATCAATAGCACCAGGGCCGTTGAAGTCAACATCCAGGCCGTGGTGCCGGTGTCAATCGCCACGGCCTCCTCACTAGCCATAAGAGTTCCAGACAACAATAGGAGAAAAACCAGCCCCCCACAAATTGTCAATGGATCTCGAAAATGCTTTGTTAATCTTGCCACTATACTTTTCATAACCCTCTCCAGGAAGAATTTAATTTTTCAGATAGTGCGATCTATTATAGCAGAGGGCGTGCCATCATCAATAAAAGTTTTATAAAAAATTTAAAACTGTCTAAAATGCTCTAATAGTTGACTGCAGAGGCTCCCCAACAGCAAATGAAAAAGACTTTCCCACAAAAAAAGCGGCACAATATTGTGCCGCTTTTTTTGTGGGATGAGATGCCAGGGATACTCCCCTAACCTTCTCAGGCAAAAAATCTTTGTATTTTCAACGCCTTAAATAATTCGATACATTTTTGTTGTTTTCAACGCTAAGCAACGATACATTTACGAATCACTTTCCCACCTTAACCCCACTGTATTTCTTGTAGTTGATGCCATGATTGATAATCTTATACTGAATCACCCGCTTGGTGGTTCCTAACAGTTTTGCCGCCTTGGTCTGGTTGCCCCGGGTTTTTTTCAGGGCTTCGACAATAAGAGTGATCTCGTAAGCTTTGACCATAGATTGAAAGGTGGCTCCGGTCTCAGCGCCAGGATCACTCTCATCACCCGAGGCCGCCACCTGCAGCGAGGGAGGCAGTTGATAGCCGTGAATAATACCGTCGGTGGCTAGAATCATAGCCCGTTCAAGACAGTTCTGAAGCTCTCTAACATTACCCGGCCAGTGATAGGAGATCAACATGTCGAGAGCCGAAGAGTCAATCCTGGAGATTTTACAGCCCATTTTTTCTCCCAACTTCTGAACAAAGAAATCGGCCAAAAGAATAATATCGGCGCCACGTTCGCGCAAAGGTGGCAGATGAATGGGAAAAACACTCAAGCGATAGAAAAGATCGGATCGAAAACGACCGGCAGCAACCTCTTTTTCAAGATCGCGATTGGTCGCAATAACAACCCTGGCATTGGTTTTAATAGTTTTGCCGCCACCAACCCGCTCAAACTCACCCTCCTCCAGAACCCTAAGCAGCTTAACCTGGGAAGCAAGCGGCAGCTCACCGATCTCATCAAGAAAAATGGTGCCATCCTGAGCCAGTTCAAATTTACCAATACGCTTCTCGATAGCTCCAGTAAAGGCTCCTTTCTGATGTCCGAAAATCTCACTCTCGACCAGATTTTCGGGAATTGCACCGCAGTCAAGTCGGGTCATCGGTTTATCACGGCGCGGACTGCGATAGTGAATTTCGCTGGCGACCAGACCTTTTCCGGTTCCGGTTTCACCGGTAATCAGTACTGTCGTCATGGTCTGGGCTACCTGATCGATCTGTTCAGCCACCAGACGCATCGAATTGGCATTACCAACAACGGTTCCCATCGGCCCATGCCGACCGATCGCTTCACGCAAACGAGCATTCTCCTCCTGGACTCGACGAGTGTGAACCCGCGGCGCTAAAAGATTGGCGACAACCTCAAGAAAAGCGATCTCACCCGGCAAATCGGCACCCTTTGCGGCCCGATCGACCGACAAGGCCCCCACCGTTTGACCAGCAAATTTCATCGGCACACAGAGAAAGGCCAGGGTCGAACGATCGATCTCCCGCCGCGCCCCGGAACGATCGAGAAAAAGCGGTTCCTGATCAAGGCGGGGAATCGCAATTGGCCGCCCGGTAGCAACCACCCGACCGGTAATCCCCTCACCCAGACGATAGTAAACAGGCTCCGAGGTATCGGGAATCCCATAAGTAATATCGACGTGAACCTGCTCAAGATCGCGACGATAGAGAGAGATCATACCCCGTTTCATACCGGTCAGTCGAGCCAGGCGCACCAAAATTGTCTCCATGGTACTCTGAAAATCACTCTCTCCGGCCAGAAGTTGGGCAATTTTCGCAAGTGCCGTAAAATATACCTGCAGTGAATCAGCCATCAATTAGAATCCTTTCCACAATCAGCGGAGATGGTGAGGCCAGCCGGAAGAGTTAAGGGCTGCAGCTTTTCATTTGCCATCTCCACCCGTCCCCGAACTTTAATCCCGGGAGTAAAAGTGATGTCGCCCTTAACTTTAAAGGATTTACAATCAACCAAAGAAGGCACAGCGCCGGGAAAACGCTGGTCAAAGTCGCCAAGCAAACGGTAAAAATCAGGGTCGAGGCTAACGACCGGTCCACTTCCGGCACCAGGGGCCAAAGTCACGGTAAAATCTTCTTTGAGAAGGTAAGCATCGGAGCGCACTGCAAGCAGATCGTCTGTCGTTTTAACCGGCGAAAAGCGACGTCGCGGCACCCTTAAGGCTTGAGCTCCGGCAAAAACCCCAATCGCTGCCCCCATAGCCGTCTCTAGCTGAAAAACTGAGGCCGATGAGGTATCTCGAGGGTCAACCGGTTTGCGGATACAGATCAACGGTAATTCAAGAAGATTATCGCAGTCAGCCATTTTTTTCTCTAAAGCGACCAGGTCAAGCCACAAAGAGTTAGTATTAAAATATCTATAACGTTCTATATCCTGAAAAGCCTCCCGCTCAGCCGCCGGACATTGGGCCGCTTCACGCAGAAGCAGACCCCCATCGGTTTGACGCCGCGCCAGGTGCCCACCTTTGCGATCGGCTGGGGTACGGTCGGCAACCTCCATCATAAAAGGCACATGTTCTCGGACAAAATAACCAAGGATGGCAGGATCAAGTACGGCCCCGAGATTATCGGCATTACTGACAAAGGCATAACGATAACCGGCCCTCCGTAAAGCCTCTAAAACCCCGCTGGTGACCAGGGCCGGATAGAGGTCACCGTGACCCGGCGGACACCACTCCAATTCGGGAGATGGGGAATAGTTGACCGGCAACAAGTTTTCCTGACAAATCTTGGGGATTTTATGCTGGAGAAAATCACGTGGCAAACTGAAGTTCAAAAGTTCCGGATAGTTGTCAAGCAGAGCCAGGGAATCATGGCGCGTGGCAAAACTGTTCATGAGCAACAGAGGAACTTTGGCGGCCAAGGCTTGGCGGGCAATAATATCAAGAAAGGTCAAACCCTCTTTCACAACCAGCAATGATTTTGCCCGCTCGAGCCCCATGCTGGTACCCAAACCACCGTTCAATTTGATCAGGACAGTTTCAGAAAAAGCCTGCCGACCAACCGCAACACACTCACTGTCGAGTTGCTCAGCATCCGGGAGCCCGGTCACCGGCTCAAGTTCACTCTCCGCAAGCTCACCACTGTCACCGTCCAGAAGTCGCCGAAAGTAGAGTCCCAGAGTCTCGATAGCCAATTGCGGCATCCCGGCTTTCTGCATACGCTCAGCCAACAGCGGGAATTTTTCACGCAGCATACAGTAACTCCCTGGTCTCTTCAATGCTGTCACGCAAAAAGGGGTTTTTGATGGAAGCTTCTGTCAACAAGTCAACCTTCCGCTGAAACAACTTTACAAGTTCACCATGGAGAGCGAAATAGTTATCCGTATAGCGATCGATTGATATCTCTTTAAATGAAATCAAGATATCAATATCACTCTTTTCATGAAAACGATTACTACACACTGAACCAAAAAAATACATCGTTTTCACATCATACATTTCGCAAAGACGATCTATGTCAGTTTTCTTTTCATAAATAAATCTCTGCAACATGACAACCTCTCAATCATTTTTATTTTCAGCAGCCCGTAAAGCTCTCTGAAGAGCCTTAAAGTGGACATCGGCGGCCAGGTGAATCGGACTTTTGCCCCAGAGCGGATCCCAGCTGGCGGGGTCGGCACTGCATTGAAACTGAACATCAAGACCATAACGGGTGGCAACCTCAGTGACTTCCATACCGATAAGTTTTTCAAGAGCCCGCCAGGTCGCACCACAAGGCGCACCGCGCAACACTTTAAGTGATTTCAACTTTCCGTCCTCAACCTCGACCTCGAGCTCAGGAGTACCATAACGCTCACCATACTCGCCCAGCCAGACCAGCCGGGGCAGGGAGCATCATATCGGCGGAGTCGCCACTTGCGGGCTTACCGGATACTTTTTTGAGGAAGCCACAAAAGGTATATTTTCCTTCTGACAACGACGCAAAAGTTCAGTTGAGAGATCGGGGTGGCGCAAAAACCCAAGCACCAGATCCGCATTCAACTCTTTAGGTAGATATTTTTCCGGGTCATCAATTAAAGAGGGCAGAGGGTCATCCAGCGATACCACCTCAAGTTCAAAACAACCCGGTGAATAAAGTTCAATACCGGCAATCTTTTTTTCGCCACTGCCCCGTTCCTGAAAAACCACGATCCGCTGAACCGGCCCACGGCGACATTCATATTCCATACTTTCACTCCTAAATCCGGCCTCACCGGAAGAACATGGTAAATTAAATTCAAACTACAAAACTGGTTCGCTTTTGTATCACGCATGTCACCTGATAGCAAAAGATTATTGACAGGCAATCGTAAAAAAGGCAAAAGAGAGGAAACTACTAACAGGGAGAGAGAAAAAAATGAAACTGGCTCAATTTTTTCACAATACAGAACTTCGTCTGGGAATAGTTAAGCAAGAAAAACTCCTGCCGCTATCATTTGTCGGCGATTTTCACGCCTGGCTTTCAGCTGGCAAGCCCCTGACAACGACGGGGCCAGCCCTCCCCTTGACCCAAGTGAAACTAGCCGCTCCCGTCAACCGGCCCGGTAAAATTATCGCCATCGGCTTAAATTATGCCGCACACGCCGCTGAAGGCAAGCGCGACAACCCCGAACAACCCCTGATTTTCGCCAAATTTCCAAACTCAATTATTGGCCCCGACGAAGCTATCACATGGTCTTCTAAAATAACCAAAAAGGTCGATTTCGAAGCGGAACTGGCAGTCGTTATAGGTGAAAGAACCACATCTTGCCAACCAAAAGAGGCCCTCTCTAAAGTTCTGGGCTACACCTGCGGCAACGATGTTAGCGCCCGCGACCTGCAATTTGCGGACAAACAGTTTGTCCGCGGGAAATCTCTCGACACCTTCTGCCCTTTAGGTCCCTGGCTGGTGACCACCGACGAACTTAAAAATCCCCAAAACCTGTCAATCTGCTCTCGCCTTAATGGCAAGATTATGCAAGAGAGCAACACCTCAGACATGATCTTTCCGGTAGCCGAGCTCGTAAGCTTTTTAAGCCATCACTTCACCCTTGAGCCGGGCGATCTAATCGTGACCGGCACCCCGAGCGGGGTCGGCGTCTTCCGTGACCCACCAATCTTTATGCAGGATGGCGATGTTATTGAAGTTGAAATTGAGGGTATCGGCACCCTGAAAAATCAGTGCCGCAACCAAACCTAGAGATACCGGCCAAAAGATGCGAGTCAGTCGAAGATCATTTTTAAAGTTATCGGGCGGTGCAGTTATAGCGGGCAGTCTGGGCTTGAGCCTGAACCCGGTCAGAGCCCATGCCGACCCCCTGAAAATCCGCTACGCCACTGAAACGACCACAATCTGTCCATATTGTGCAGTGGGTTGCGGAATCATCGTTGCAACCCGCCACGGCAAAGTTATCAACACTGAAGGCGACCCCGATCACCCGATCAACCGAGGCTCTCTCTGTAGCAAGGGAGGGTCAATCTCCCAACTTTCAGTCAACAAAAATCGACTCGACAAACCTCTCTACCGGGCTCCTTTCAGTAAGGAGTGGAAAACTGTTACCTGGGACTGGGCCTTAGACAAAATCGCGGCCAATATCAAGAAGAGTCGAGATAAAGATTTTACCTTGAAAAACAACAAAGGCCAAACCGTCAACCGGACAACCGCAATTGCCTCTGTCGGCAGTGCCGCACTTGACAATGAAGAGTGCTTCATTTATCAAAAATTTCTCCGCAGTTTAGGCCTGGTCTACATCGAGCATCAGGCCCGAATATGACACTCCGCCACGGTAGCGGCTCTGGCAGAGTCGTTTGGACGCGGAGCGATGACCAATCACTGGAACGATATTGCAAACAGTGATTGCATCCTCATCATGGGCAGTAACGCGGCTGCCAACCACCCGATCTCGTTCAAGTATGTCACTAAAGCCCAGGAAAACGGGGCTAAAATGATCAGCGTCGACCCCCG
>DAOWIX010000036.1 GCA_030640695.1 Deltaproteobacteria bacterium
CCCCGCTGGAGCCCAGCCAAAATATCTTTTAACTCATCACTATTCATCACTCATCACTCATCATTCATCATTCATCATTCATCATTAATTTACCGTCTACCACCAGACAAGCTCGAGCAGGGTTATTCCAGGCTGCCAAACCGGCATCTCGGGCGGCGTTGCGAATCGTCTCTTTATTCCAGCCACAGAGACGAAGCGGACTGATAACACCAAGTTCGGTCAAGGCCCGCATGCCGGGCCGGCGTTCGGGCGAATCGTCAACATGAGTGCCGTCGCAAAGCGTTATTGAATCATCAACAAGCCCAAAAACCTTCTCAAAAAGATGCCGTTTACAACGATAACAACGATCTTTTTTCTGATCGCCCCAGACAGCCAGCATCTCTTTTTTAGAGAAATCGACAATTACGCCACTTTCAGCCCTAACGGCCGCCAATGCCGCAGCCCGTTCCTGAGGGTAGACCCCGGGGTGATCAAAAAAAACGGGCCGCACATTGATCGTGGCAATATGCTGAAAAAAATGGAGCAACCAGAGACTGTCGATACCGCCGGAACAGGCCAGCCAGACCGGGGAGAGATTCTGGGCCAACTTTATCAGAGCCGTACGGGGATTTTCGTTGGGATCTATAGTTAGTCGATTACTGTACATTGGGATTTTGAATACGGATCTTTACCTTGCTTAAGTCGACCTGACGGTCACTAAAAAATTTTTCTATATGGGGAGTAATCAAAGAGCTCAGATGAGCCTTAACATCGACAATTTCCTCTCGCAAACGTTCACCAATCGCCTCCTGCAGCAGAAGTCTGAGACTCTCTTGCAATTTTTTTTGTCCATCCCCGACCACACGACCGCTCTCCTGAAACTGGACGACCTCGATTTCAGCACTAAAAACCTTAAGCCCTTCAAGAGAATAAAGCGGCAGATAGATATTAAAGAGGAGGATATCCGGCTCGGCCGGGTTGGTTGCCACCGCCATCTCATCGACTAAATCTGCAGTTGTTTCAGAAATCAGTTGAGGCGGTCGGGAGAGATCGGTTTCGGCCGCCAACGGCTGAATCTCATCCCTGATAGTAACTGGCTGTTTCAGCAGATAAATAACCCCGAAAAGTTGTGCCAGCCAGAGAACAGCAGCAACCCCAATCGCAATTTTCAAAATCAGGGACGCAGCCTTGCCAACCGTCTGGTTAGCAAAAAAATCAAGGTCGTCAATATCAAGAGCTACGCTGGCAAGAACATCCTCGGAGGCGACCACTCCAGCCCCACCGACGCCGGAATCATCTTCAACCTGAAGCTCCTCGGATTCAGATTCATCAAGTTCGGGTTCATCTAGTTCGAACTCAAAATCATCTTCAGACTCTCCATCCAGATGACCCTCCGAATCAACAAACTGATCGGTTTGATCTTCAGAAAAATCAAACTCATCGATAAAATCATCGTCGGCCAGAAGTTTATCGATCTCATGAGTATCGAGCTTGGTTTCTTGAGCCATAGTCAGTCAGTGGGCAATGGGCCGTGGGCAGTAGGCAGCGGGCAGTAAAAATTACTGATGACTGACAACTGGCGACTGGCCACTGCTAAAAAAGTTACACTTTATCAAAAAGGGCATTCACAAAATCTTTAGAATCAAATGTCCGGAGATCCTCGATACTTTCGCCAATACCAATATAGCGCACCGGAACTCCAAGTTCATCACAGACCCCGACAACCACCCCACCTTTGGCAGTACCATCAAGTTTGGTCATAACCAATCCCGTAACCCCAATCGCCTCATGAAAAGTCTGAGCCTGAGTAATTGCATTCTGACCGGTATTGGCATCAAGCACTAAAAGAACCTCATGCGGTGCCCCCGGCATAGCCTTACCCAGCACCCGCTTAATTTTTTTCAACTCATCCATCAGGTTAACTTTGGTATGCAGACGGCCAGCAGTATCGATAATGACAATATCAGCTTCTCGTTTGATCGCTGATTGTACCGTATCAAAAGCCACAGCCGCCGGATCAGCGCCCATGCTCTGTTTGATAATCGGCACCTTGGCCCGTTCTGCCCAAACCATAAGTTGCTCGACGGCGGCGGCGCGAAAAGTATCAGCAGCACCTAAAACAACTTTTTTCTTCTGTTTTGTAAAGATCGAGGCGAGCTTACAAATAGTCGTCGTTTTACCCACACCATTAACCCCGATAGTCATGATAACATAGGGTTTTTCATCGATCTCCCAAGTAGCTTCGGCCTTCGATAATATAGCGCCAATCTCACTTTGAAGGAAATCACGAAGGTGGGCTGGGTTTTCAAGTTCCTTATGAGAGACCTTCTCCTCGATTTGCGAGAAGAGTCGGTAGCTGGTCTTGACCCCGAGATCAGAGGTCAGAAGAATCTCTTCAAGCTCCTCAAGAAACTCTTCATCAATCTCTTTGTCACCGTAAAAAAGATTATCCAGGGTACCGACAAATTGATTTCTGGTTTTGGCAAGGCCCTGTTTGAGACGGGAGAAAAGACCCCGCTTCGCTCTCTTCTCAGACGCCGCATCTTCTACGGCATCATCAATGAGACCCGACTCCGGCATGTCGGTTGCCGCTGGCGTTTCGACTTCAGCATTTTTGACATCATCAACATCTGAGACCGCCCCCGACCCTTCTCCAACTTCAGCAAGCTCGGCTTCATCTAACGGTACAGACTCAGGCTCAGATCCAGATTTTAACGTAGCACCATTTTCTTCGCGATCGCCTGCTAAAAGCTCCACATCTGTCTCGGACTCGCTCTCCGGCACATCTTCCAACTTATTCAGCCGCCCGAAAAGACGACCGAAGAGACCGCCACGCCCCTTCTTCAGCCCCTCTTCCCCGACGTCGTTTTTTTGTTCATCCGACTCTTTATCTATAGACATTCATAGTTCTCCACGTTATTATATAGTCAAGCTGCAGGGAACCCCTCCCCTGCCAAACAGTCTTGAAAAATAGTCGATAGCGCCTCTTTTGTAAAGGAAATACTTGAAAAATGGACTATCTTGCCCTGCTCCCCAAAATCTCTCTCTTTTTCCTGCTGATTCTCTGTTCAGCCCTTTTTTCCGGCACCGAAACCGCTCTCTTTACCCTGCGCCGCCATCGCCTCAACCACTACCAGGATGACCATCCCCGGGCAGTACGGTTGCTTGAGAAGATTCTCAACCAACCCCGCGAGTTTATCAGCACAATCCTGATCTGTAACAATTTTGTCAATGTCGCGGCCTCTGCCCTGGCGACCATGATATGTATTGACATCTGGGGTGAAAGCGGGGTCCTCATTGCCACCGTTGCAGTTACTGCAATCCTCTTGATCGGAGCCGAGATCACCCCCAAAACCTACGCCGCTGCCCGCCCCGACAATATCGCTCTCAAAGCGGTTCTGCCGCTACTCCTCTTGATAAAGCTCTTAAAGCCGGTCAACCGTTTTCTAGCGGTTGCCGTAAACCTTCTGTTGCGGTTAATGGGCCTGCCCAAACGAATGCAGAAACTGACCCTCTCTGACGCAGAGATCAAGAGTATCATCCTGACCGGAAAACAGGAAGGCTTACTCCGGGAAAGTGAAAGTTCAATGATCGCCAATCTTCTCGATATCGACAAAACCAGGGCTCGTGGGGTCATGAAACCGCGCACCCAAATCATCTCACTAGGACTCGACTCATCCCTGAAAAAAATCAACGAAGTCGTCAAACAACACGGCTTCTCCCGCTACCCGGTTTACGATCAGGAGCTTGAGAACATTGTCGGGATTCTCCATATCAAGGATCTTTTTCGCTCAGCCAGCAAACCTTTCTCTCTACGTCATCTCCTGCGTCCGGCCCACTTCTTTCCGGAAACTGCAACCCTGGATGAGCTTCTCGAAAGATTCCGTAAGCACAGTGTCAGCTTAGGTATAATTGTTGATGAGTATGGCGGTATTGAAGGTATTTTGAGCCGCGATGATATCGTCAGCGAGATCGTCGGCCATTTGGCAGATGAGACCGACCAAAGTCACCCTTCATCAATAAGCACCCTCAAAGAGGGGGCCTACCTGATCCCAGGAACCCTTCCGCTAAGAAAGATTGAACAGGCAATCCCCAAACTAAAATTCTCCCAGGAAATTGAATATGATAATCTGGCCAGCCTGATCCTTGGTCATCTCGGCCAGATCCCCAAACCGGGTGCCACCATCCGCTTAGACAACCTGGAACTTACAGTAACAAAAACTGCCCAAAATCGCATAGTCATGGTCAAGGTTACCCAACTATCCGACACTCCTCCAAAGCCTGAGCCCAAAGTTTCAATTAATAACGGAAAAAGTAGCAACCACAAATAACCACAATTAAATCTTGACAATTATCAACAATGGGCGTAGTTGATGATTGCTCCATAATAATCGCTATAACTCTATACAAAAGCCCCTTACATATTTTTCAAAAATAAAAGGAGATATTTGAATGAAAAGTGATGTCGTAATTATCGGTGGTTCGGCTGCCGGATTGATGGCCGCTGTAACTCTTAAAAAAAGATCCAGTGAAAAAACTGTCACAGTTATCAGAGACGTTGTTAAAACCCCAGTCCCCTGTGGAATTCCTTATATCTACGGAATCATGGGTCAGGTTGACAAGGATCTGATCCCGGATCAGCTTTTCATTGATCAGGGGATTAAAATCTTACAAAAAGAGGTCACCGATATTGATCGCGCCAAAAAAGAGGTGATTTTTGCCGATGAAGGGAGGGTTTCCTACGACAAACTGATTATCGGCACCGGTTCCAAACCTTTCGTCCCTCCCCTGCCTGGCATTGACAAAGCTAATGTCTTTACCGTACACAAAGACACAAACTGCCTGAAAAAGGTCTATAGAGCCTTAGAACCGGCCCGTAACGTAGTAGTCATCGGCGGCGGATTTATTGGAGTCGAGATGGCTGAACAGATCGCCATGATGGGTCAGAAAGCAGGCGCTGAAAAAACCGTGACCGTTGTCGAAATGCTGCCACGCTGCCTGATGCTCGCCTGCGAAGAGGATTTCTGTCTCGAAATCGAAGGTGAACTTAAAAAACTTGGCATAACCGTCAAGACCAACTGCCAGGCAGGAGAGATTACCGGCAGGGATAAGGTTGAAGGTGTCAAACTCGCCGATGGCGAAGTGCTGGCGGCCGATGCCGTCATTATCGGCATCGGGGCTCAGGCCAATATCGACCTGGCCGTAAAATGCGGCCTTGCCGCAAACTCTCGCGGGGGTATCATGGTTGACAAATATATGCAAACTGAAGATCCCGATATCTTTGCCGCCGGCGACTGTGCCACTAAATTCTCATGTATCACCGGCAAACCTAGCGGTATCCGTCTCGCCTCTGTCGCCTGCGGCGAAGGTATGATTGCCGCAAGTAATCTCGACGAGAAAAAGCGCGAAACCTTAGGAGCTTTAGGGGCTTTCAGCACCATGGTCGGCCAACGCGCCGTCGCCGCTGCCGGCCTGACTACTAAAGCTGCGACCGAAGAAGGCATCGACTTTGTAATCGGTGAAGCCACGGCTCCCAACCGTCACCCCGGCCACCTGCCCGGAGCAATCCCCGACATGAAAATTAAACTTCTTTTTCGCAAAGATAACGGCCAGGTTATCGGCGGTCATGTCAGCGGCGGCGAAGCCGCCTCCGATATGGTCAACATTATCGCTGTCGCAATTCAAGCCCACCTTACCGCCGAACAACTGGCAGTCATGCAGTATGCCACCCATCCCCTGATGACCTCATCACCTTTAAGCTACCACGTCATGCTGGCTGCAGAAAACGCCTCTGTCAAACTCAGTTAAAAGAGAACAGATCCCAAAACTCA
>DAOWIX010000031.1 GCA_030640695.1 Deltaproteobacteria bacterium
CATCAGCAGTGGTATTGACCAGAGCTACGCCACTCCAGCCCGCATCTTCTTGTTTTGGGAAGACTCCGGAATAGCCGTCAATGCCGACACTGGTGTAGCCTGCGAGTTGGAGGCCGTTAGTGGTGCCGAAGAGTTCAAAGCCGCTGATCGGAACCGTACTCTCTATAGCAAGCCAATCAGTTCCTTCCGGCAGATTCAATTCGGCAGCAGAACCCATAAATCTTTCCCGGGAACCAATTTCGATAGGGGTGGCAGCTACGGGGGGAGTGATTAACCAGGCTTCTTCTGTTGGTGTCGCAGGATCGGCTGGACTCAGCAGAGTGCCATCTTCGGAATATGGCTTAACGACAAGCTCTCCCGCCACTAGACCGGGATTGAAAGCAACAATTCCGGTCCACCAGGATTGATCATTGACAATATGCGGGTAGTAGAGAAATTGGGTTGTTGCGTCCTGTAGGAGAATGCCACTCAGTTGACTGCTGTTACCGAACATCTCCAGGCCAATAATGCCGTCGGCATTACTGATGATGGCCGAATTTATATCAGCCAGCGGCAAGCTGTCAAGAAAATCAGCCATAATGATCGCTTGATAGACTCCGGCGGAAAGGGTTAGATTTTTGCTTTGACCATTATTGAAAGTAAAGGTCAGTGTCCGGCTTTCATTGGTCGTGTTAATCAAAGTCAGACCCGTCCACCAACCATCAGTTAAAGCAATGTGGGAAAGCACGATATCATTCTGATTTACACTTGTCGGGGCCGGAATTGCGACTCGGTAACTTTCACCCGGAGAGTTGTAGAACTTGAGATAGCCATAAACGGCGTCGTTGTCGGCAGCAAAGATAATGTAGCGGATAGCGGTTGGGTTCTGGAAGAAATCACCAACTACTAACTCGGTGCGGCCGGAAGCCGGAAGGTTGAGGGTTTGCGTGTCGTCGAGAAGCTCTCCATCAGCATTATAGGTTTTGAAAGTCCCACTTAAAGGTGTCTCCTGGCTGCTGTTGATAATGGCAATTTCAGTCTCCCAACCATTGCCGCTGGCAATATGGGGAAAGTAGACCGAATAGGTCGCGCCACAACGAGTACAATAATCGCAATTTTCGACAACATCACAGGTGACCGTATCATAAGTCCATCCAGACATTCCGCCGCCCATATTGTAGACGGTTTCATAGCCGTTTCTACTGAGCACAGCCGAGGCCTGACCACTGCGATTGCCACTGCGACAAACTAGCAGGATTGGTGCATCGGTAGGCAGGATGTGGTCGTAATTTTCATCAAAAACTCCGGAATTCCAGGGTAAGTTGATGGCGCAGGGGATATGTCCATAGCAATATTCATTTACTTCTTCCCGGACATCAACGACGATCAGCTCATTGTTGGTCAATAACATTTCATGAGCTTCAGAGATTGAAACGGTCGTGTAAGCTAAACCTTTGCCTTGGAGAAGGCAAGCGCTCATTAATATTATTACAAAGATTAGGATAAATTTTTTCATGAAATATACTCCATTTGAATTTACGATAAAACTTTCTGGAATCATAAAGATAGATTTCCGACTATATCAGTTGGTATTAAAAGTCAAGTAATATAATTAAAATTGTTCAGTTGGGGCCGCAATTCTGTCAGTCTATATCTTCGCAAGGTCACGAATAATCACTACGATCGGGCAATTTTTTTCTTAGAGAAGTTCGAGGCGAAGCAGATTTAAGGCTTGAGTGGCAAAGATTTTCTTGTTGAGTTGGCGTATGCCGAAAGGAAAAAAATAGCGCTTACTTTTTGCCCCTTGGGGTCCGGCCAGAGCGATGCAGATGGTGCCGACCGGTTTTTCGGGCGAACCGCCATCGGGGCCGGCGATACCGGTCGTCGCTATAGCATAGTCAGCCCCGCTCACATCTTTAGCGCCAAGGGCCATTGCCTTGGCGGTCTCTTCGTGAACAGCACCCCATCTTTCAAGGGTTTGAGGCGGCACCCCCAAAATTTTCTGCTTGGCAGCATTTGTGTAGGTGACGGCAGACATGAGGAAGTAGGCCGAACTACCCGGTCGATCGGTCAGCCAGTTGGCAATTAAACCGCCGGTACAACTTTCGGCTACCGCCAGGGTAGCCTGCTTCTGAATCAAGAGGTTGCCAACGACGGTCGCCATCGGTTGGCTGGTCAAAGAAGTTATTTTATGACCCAGTTTTTTTATGATCCAGGTAATGGCCCGTTCCTGTTCTCTGTTTAGAGTATCTTCATCACTGTTTTTTTGGTATAGCTTGACTTGGACTTCCGGGAATTTAGCCCGAAAACCGAGCTTTATATCGGGGAAAAGAGCGGGGAAATCAGCCAATTTTTCTTCCAGGGCCGATTCTCCGAGGCCAAAGGTGGAAATGGTTTCGTTTTTGTAGTAATAGGGATCCTTAAGGCTCTTTCTGATTTGTGGGATAACTTGTTCGTCAAGCATTTTACGCATCTCAGCCGGGACTCCGGGGAGAAAGAAAAAAGTTCCGCGCCCGATCTGCAAAGAGAAACCCGGGGCCGTGCCGATGGGATTTTCAAGGATTGTAGCCCCTTGAGGAAACATGGCTTGTCTGGTATTGCTGTCGGGCATGCTTTTTTGTCTGGAGACGAAGAAGCTTTTAATTTTTTCAAGAACTTTGCTGTCGAGTATGAGGGGGGCTCCAGTAGCCCGGGCCGCAGCTTCTCGACTCAAATCATCAAGGGTGGGGCCCAAGCCTCCGGTCACAATAATGATATCGGTGCGCTTGCCTAGTTCCAGCAAGATTGCGGTGAGCTCACTTTTATCATCACCAACACAGTTGTGTCGGGTTATTTTAATGCCAAGTTCTTCAATCTTTTCCGCAATGTAAGCCGAATTGGTGTCGACCAGAGCGCCGCTACGAATCTCATCGCCCGTGGCCAGAATTTCTGCGATCATAATTTGTCTCACTTTTTTAAGCCACTAATGGAAAGTTATATTATGCGACTTTGTTCCCTGCTTTTATCATGTATAATGATTTTGTTGTTGAGCGGCTGTTTTCTGACCAAGGTAGTGACAGTTCCCATGCGGGTTGGTGGGGCTATTATCTCAATTGTGCCAATCTGTGGTGATACAATTGATGATGCTATTGATGAAGCTGCAGACCTGGTTGATGAAGTACCGTTATGAGATATTTGAGATGTGATCCTGTTGTTTAGTGGGTGAAGGACTCTACGGGGAGTTTTTTTAGCATCTTGACATTGAAAGGGGTAGTTTATTGCCATGGGGTTGAGTTTTAATAAGGGTGGTTTCTGTAGTACTCAGCATGATTATCGTGGAAAAATCTAGGCAGGCCTATTTTTTTTCTTGCAAATGGCTTCGTACTCTTTTGGATAAAGTTTTTTGGCGCAATCCGGGCAAATGCCGTGGCTGAATTCAGCTTCTGAATGGTCGCGAATATATGATTCTATTTGGTTCCAATACCCTTGATCATCCCTTATTTTTTTGCATGAGGCACAGATAGGCAAAAAGCCACTGAGTTGTTTTACCTCTGATAAAGCGTTTTGCAACTCAGCAATCAGTTTTTCTTTCTCCCCTTCGGCAATTTTCTGTTGAGAAATATCCCTAGCTACATGAACTGTTCCTCCTAGATTTCCATCTTCATCAAAGATCGGCGAGCATGTAACAAGCAGGGGGATGCCAATTTGTGGGTCATTTATCTCGGTGGTGGTAACTTCTCCGTTCGCACAAGCCTTAACGTGTGGGCATGTTGGCCATGGTTTCTGGGTGCCGTGGATAACCTTATAGCAAGGTTGGCCAATCAACTCTTCAACGTCCTTCCCGATAAAATCTGCCAATGCTTTATTAACCCTGAGCAATTTCATCTCTTTGTTATGGACTGAAACAAAATCACTTATGGTATTAAAAGTTTTACTCCATTGACGAGAGGCCTGAACCAGTTCCTCTTGAATTTTCTGTCGTTCTGAATTTTCATTTAAAAGATTTTCATTAAGATTTTCAAGTTCCCTGGTTCGCTGAACGACAAGCTCTTCGAGGTGCATCCTGTTTTTATGCAGCTCCAGTTCCGCAATTTTTCGTTTCGTTATATCATTAATGAGCACGATAATAGATTTTGATTCTTCCTCGAAAACAGGAACAATTTTAAGCAATAGATATTTTCCATGGAGAGTGATGGGGGCATGTTCTCCGATTTCAATTGCTGAGTCTGTAATATTATCAAGATGGTCAAGAATGATATATTTTTGTTCTGTCTTAAAATAATCAACAAAAATGGTTGCAATTAACTTCTCCTCAGGAACCTTAAAAAAATCTATAGCTACGGAGTTTACAGAAACTATTTTGCCCGATGTTGTTAGGGCCACAAAGCCATCTGCCATATTTTGCAGGGTTATTTCAAAATTCTTTTTCGATATTAACAACTCTTTAGTAATCTGACGGGCATGGACATTCTCAATACCAAATATCTGGTTAGAAAGCTCTTTGCTACTCCTGTTTTCAGCATATTCAAAAACAGTCAGAATATGCTTTATCATCTCTGTTGCCGGTCCCTTAGCGATACATGCATCAGCCCCGAAACTTTTGAAATCGACTTGCTCTTCTGCTGCGATTGCTGAAAGAATCACTAAAATGGTGTCTTTGTATTTCGGTATTTTACGGATTATTCGGCAAAGTTTATCACCAGTGATTTTGGGCATAATCAAATCAATGATCATGATGTCCGGCTTAAACTGTTCCATTATCTCAATGGCATCCAATCCATTTTCTGCGGTTTTTATCTCATAACCCTCTTTTTCTAGGAGGTGGGTTAAAAGCCGCAACGTAACAGGACAGTTATCGACAGCCAATATTCTTTTTATCACTGCAGTCTCCGTGGACACAGGAAAGGTTTTCACATCTGTAATCGAAGTTTGAAACGTAATGTGCGACTAACTGTACATATAAATTTTGTACTATCATGTACAGGTAGTTACACGCAAGAAGTAAAAATTGTATTTAATTGTATTTATTTGATATCGCCACAAATCGATCAGCAATTCACTGTAACAATTTAGGGATGCAGGACGATAATTTATTTTTATGCAATTCCAATACCGGGCACTACTGGCTATCTGAAATAAAGTGTGTCGTTCAGAGTTTATTTATTGATCGTAGAAGTGACTTGTTGTTGAATATCAGATTTTCGGATTCGGCTATTTCAGATCAGGAAATTATCATGAAAGAATCAATTTGATTGCCATGATGATGACAACCACGGTCACCACCTTCTTGATCCAGCTATGGCCTTTGAGGACGGTCAGGTGGACCCCGATCTGGCTCCCAACCATAGTTCCAGCGGCCAGCACAAACCCTAAGGTCCAGTCAACTTTCCCTTCCCAGGCAAAAATCGCCAAAGAGATAAAAGTATAGGCCAGTATACTCAAAACCTTTACGGCATTGCCTTTGACGAGGTCGAGTCCGGCCAGAGTCGTGGCAGCCAGAACCAGAAAACCGACCCCGGCCTGAACAAACCCCCCATAGATTCCGACCAGAAAAAAACCTCCCATTAGAGCTGCGCGGTTGAACGGTTTTTCATTTTCTCCGGTTGCTTTGTGTTTCAAGGGATCCCAAAGGGTCCAGAGGGTAACTGCAATCATCAAGACGGCGAGGATGTTTTTAAAAATCTCGTCGCCGATGACAATTGCAAGCTTTGAGCCCAGCAAGGCCCCGACGACCGCAGGCCCGGTGGCCCAGCGGACATATTGCCAGTCAACGACTCCGTGGCGCTGGAAGCTCCAGGAAGCGGTGATATTCTGGCAGAGAATACCGACCCGGTTGGTGCCGTTGGCGACAATCGGCGGTAGGCCCATAAAGATCAGCAGTGGTATAGTCAAGAAAGAGCCGCCGCCGGCAATAACATTTAAGGTTCCGGCAATTAAGCCGACAAAAAAAAGCAGGAGATATTGCAATGTCATGAGGATGGTCCTTTTTGGTCAAATTTGCATGTGCGTCTCTTTACTATTGATATATTTAGATGTCAACTTGTCAACTAAAGGGGCTGATCGAGGATAGCATAGTCATATTAAAACTCTTTCAACCCTTGACAAGCATTGCTCTCATCAATATCTTGGCAACAAATGTTTTGGGCAGAAGCTGAAAACTGATCATGATGGTTAATAATTCAGATATTTTTAAACCGTACTTTCAAAGCAGGAAAAGGAATTTAGCAATGACTAAAGAGACCATGCAGTTTGAAACCGAGATCCAGCAGTTACTGGATCTGATTATTCACTCCCTCTACTCTCATAAAGAGATTTTCTTACGGGAACTTATCTCCAATGCCTCTGATGCCATGGATAAACTTAAATTCATGAGTCAGACCGATCAGGCCCTTCTTGGCGATGACACTGAGTTGAAGATCAGTATCGAAACCGATGCCAAGGAGCGCACCATCTCCATTATCGATAATGGTATCGGCATGACCCGTGATGAACTTATTGAAAACTTGGGGACGATTGCCAAATCCGGAACCAAAGGTTTTGTTGAGGCCCTTTCGAAAAAAGAGAAGGGTGATTCGACGATGGAGCTGATTGGTCAGTTCGGGGTCGGTTTCTACTCAAGCTTCATGGTTGCCGATCGGGTCGTTTTGACGACCCGGGCCCCGCAGGCCGATAGTGCCTACCGTTGGGAGTCGAAAGGCGATGGCAGCTACTCTGTTGAAGAGTGCGATGAGACCAGGCGCGGTACTCGGGTGACTCTTTACCTGCGGGAGATTGCCGACGACGATCAGGATTTCACCCAAGAGTGGGTTTTGCGTTCGACCGTTAAAAAATATTCTGATTTCGTAACCTATCCGATCTTGATGGAGATCGAACGTCAGGAGAGCCCGACCGATGATGAAGGCAAACCGATTGAGGGGGCCGAACCGGTTAATAAAGTGACCGAAGAGACCTTGAACTCGATGAAGCCGATCTGGAACAAACGCAAAAGTGAGGTTACCGACGAGGAGTACAAGGAGTTTTACAAACACCTCTCACATGATTGGAATGAGCCTCTCGACACCATTCACCTTAATGCCGAAGGCATCCTCGAATACAACGCCCTGATGTATATTCCCGGACAGGCTCCCTTTGATCTTTTTACGCCGGAGAATAAATCGGGTATGCAGCTCTATGTTAGGAATGTCTTTATCATGGATAACTGTGAAGACCTGATGCCTCCGTACTTACGTTTTGTCAAAGGTGTGGTTGATTCGGGCGATATCTCTCTCAATGTCTCTCGTGAAATATTACAGCACGACCGGATTGTCGGTAAGATCAAAAAGAATCTTGTCAAAAAGGTTCTTGAGCGCTTGGCTAGCATGCTTGACAAAGAGCGCGAGAACTACCTCAAATTTTGGGGGGCATTCGGCCAGGTCATCAAAGAGGGGCTCCATAACGATTATGAGAACCGCGAAGCAATTGCTGATCTTCTGTTATGTGTCTCGACTGTCGGCGATGATCTTACGACCTTGAAAGAGTATTTGGACCGGATGCCGGTTGAACAGAAGGATATCTACTACATCACCGGTGAAGACCGCCAGACCTTAGAAGCCTCGCCTCATCTCGAGATGTTTAAAGATAAAGGTTTTGAGGTGCTTCTGTTGACCGATCCGGTTGATGAGTGGGTTATTCAAGGGCTTTCCGAATACAAGGGTAAGAACCTCAAATCAGTGGCCAAGGGTGATGTTGACCTGCAGAGTGAGGATGAAAAAAAGGATAACGAAGAGAAAGTTAAAAAAGTTACTGATGATTTTGCCGGTCTTTTAAATTTTATCAAGGCAAGCCTTGATGAAAAGGTGGCTGAAGTGCGTATCTCCCAGCGTTTGACCGGTAGCCCGGTCTGTTTGGTCGCCGGTGAGCATGATATGAGTGCCAGCATGGAGCGCATCTTAAAAGCTGCCAACCAACCGGTGCCGCCGAGTAAGCGGGCTCTAGAGATCAATCCCGATCATGAGTTGCTTGTCAAGATGCAAGAACTCCATAGCGCCCAGGGCGAAAGTGATGACCTTAAAGAGTTTGCCGAGCTTCTCTACGATCAGGCCCTGCTCACTGAGGGCTCTAAAGTGGCCTCGCCTGAACTCTTCTGTAGTCGTTTGACAAAATTGATGATGAAAGCGGTGGCAGGCGACTGATCTGAAATTTTTCCAAGTTGCACTGAAAAAGGGGAGCGGGTATTTCGCTCCCCTTTTTTTTGTTTGACAGGATATGTAGTGTCGATTATCCTTTCAGGTGTAATCAACCTAATACGGCGTATGCTAAGAGTATCTCTTTTATTTGATTTTAAAAGGAGATAGTGATGAAAAACATCGATTTTTTATTGTTTTCATGGCGTTCAAACTTGAAAAGAAGAGGACGGTTTAGGTCCTTATTTTTTTTATGTTTTTTATCTCTCCTCATTCCTCTTCTGCTTTTTCTCTCAACTAGCGCTATGGCCGCTTCGGGGACTTTCCCGACCGATCCTTTCAATGGCCTGCAAATTAATTACAGTATTTCCGGTGCCTCTCTGGGACAGCCGGAAGATAATTATGATTTTACTACCAGTCGCAGGTACACCGGTTTTTTTTCGGGAGGGAACCTGGTCGTTCAAGGCTCGGCCAGTGCTGAGGGGGGATATTACGCTGATCTTTCAGTTTCAGTTCAGGCTGGAAGCGCATCGGACTCCTATCAGAAAAGGGTTGAACTCAAAACCAGCGAAAGTTTCAATGTTTCGGTAGCAATTCCACAGGACGCGGAGTACGCTGCATTTTCAATCAGTATTATCGGATCGTACAATGCCGGCTCAAGAACGCTTGTGGTTTCTGGTACTTTAAGTCGTTCAGATAATTTACCGCCAGAAGTTGTTTTAAGTTATTCACCTTCAGGACTGGTCGCTGGAGAACCGGTTACCTTTATGGCGACAGCTAGTGATCCTGATGGGGATGCGTTGTTGTTCAAATGGTATCTTAATGGAAAATTCCAAGGTGAAACGGGTAGTTCTGTGGCTACTATCTCCAATCCCGTTGTTGGTACTCACACCATTCGGGTTGTGGTCTCGGATGGCAAAGGGGGTGAGGCTGAGGACACGCTTTCGTTCACGGTTAATGAAGTCAAACCCTATGTCATTGCCCCGGGTTTTAATGAAGGCGATCCTGATCAGTGGGTGGCGGTTGTCGAAAAGATATTTATTGATGGCAAAGAGGTGGCTGATGTTGAAAACACCAAACTATATCAGGGGACGAGGATCAAAACTGGTCCCGGGGTTGAAGTTTTAATCAGATTTTCAACTGGAGCGGTAACCCGGGTTTTGGCCGATGGTGATTTCGAAATAAAGAGAGTTGTTTATAGCAAAACTTCAACAAAAGTTGTATTTTCGAGACTTTACAAAGGTATCTGTGACTTTTACTGGCCTAAGGGTTATGAAGGAGCAAAAAAATTCGAGGTTTCAACGCATAGAGCGAATACCAGTATAAAAGGTACGACCTTCACACTTTCGCATCTAGATGATGTTACCACAGTAACAGTCGAGGAGGGTGAGGTTGAGTTTACCAATCTGATAACCGGTGCAGTTGATTTGGTGCGAGCCGGGGCGACTCTTTCTACTGAAATTGATGATAGCTATACTGAGGGTTTTTATAATTACTATATCCCCTATTATTCGTCCGCCAATGGTTCCTGGACCGGTTTAGGGATAAACAATCGCAACCCATCCACATCTTCACTGGTGCGGGCACTGGTTTACGACAGTGCCGGCAACCTGCTATCCACCGAGAGTAATGTTCTGCCGGAATCCGGCCAGGACTCTTTTCCGGTTGCGACACAGCTCAATCAGAGTGGCTGGCTTCTGGTTAACTCTTTTCAACCATTGTCAGGGCTGGCTTTTCTTGGTACAGGGGGCACCTTGTCATTGATGGCAGACATACCATTTGTTTCATCACTTTCAACCTCTCTGGTGGTTCCTCATATTGCTCAGGATGATATCTGGGACACAAAAATTTTAATCTGCAGCCCAAATGAACAGGCGGTTACAGTAAACTTGAAATATATTGATATTGTCGGGGTTGAACGGGGCAGCCAGTTCTTTACAATCCCGGCTTTTGGTAGTGGTGAGTATCATTTGTCTGTGCTTTTCAGTGATGAAATCCCTCTGGCCGGCAGTGTTGAAATATCTTCACCTCTTGGTTTGGCGGCTTTTGCTCTCTACAGTAATCTGAAGAGTGGGGGAGTCTATTTTGCCGGGATTAATGCGGACGGTGAGGGTGAATATCTTTTTTAAATTTTTAAACTTATATCGTTAAGTCGCAAGGTTGTTTTGGTCTCAGGCAGTCTTCTAGGTGGCCGGCAGGCGAAACTTTTGATTTAATCATTCTAATGATTATCTGGTAGAGGTACTCAAATGCGTATTTCAGTTAGAGTTTTTTTTCTGCTTTTGCTGCTTGTTTGCAGTCACGTAGGTTCGGTGATTGCGGCAGACCAAAACAGCTGTGAGATTCTTTTTGAAGATTTTTCCGGCAGTGATTATCAAAGATGGCTTTTTGACCTTCCCAAGGAGTGGGAGATCTCCTCTGGTAAAGCTGTTGCAACGGCCACCTCGGACAATTATTGGGCCATTGCTGAAACTTCGATTTTTACTGAGGGACCCTTTTATGTTGATACTGATGTCAGTTTCAATAATGAAAACGGCGCGATTGCCCTTTATGCGTACACGACAGGCGATGTTTTTTTCAGCATTGACAGTCTTGACAGTCATGCTACCGATGGCGTTTTAGTAGCAATCTATCCCTTACAGAAAAAAATGCGTTTTACGGTCTGGGATCTGCAGTCGGAAACCTGGCACTCCAGTAGCTACTATGATATTACCGGAGACATTTGGTCAATCGGCATGAAACATACTGATTCGGCACTGATCTTTCGTCTTAATGGTGAAGATACTCAGTTGCAGTTGGCCGGTGATTTTGGTTCTATTGCAGTAATCAATAATTTGTGGCTTGCGGCTACCGGCAACGGATTTCAGGCAACCTTTGACAATGTTTGTGCGTCTCATAATTCAGCTGTAAATGTTTCTCCAAGTTATGATAACTTCAGTTACGTGCCATATCTCTACAGCGACAGCGCTTTCGGTCGCTGGACCGGTCTGGCCCTGACTAACCGCAATAACGTATCCAATCAAGTTCTTATTGAATATTATAGTAGCGCCGGTGTGCTCTTGAGTTCTGAAACTAAAGAGATTCCGGCCAATGGCCAGATCTCATTCGCAACCGGGGCACCTGCCGGTTCAGAAGGTTGGATCAAGATTTCTTCGACCAGCCCTTTAAAAGGATTGGCTCTGGTCGGCCAGTCCTCGCCGCCGAGCATGTTCGATATGGATCTGAAAACCTCTCTCCATACGCGCTTGCGGCTGGCTCATCTGGCGGCTGACACGCTCTGGCGTTCTCTGGTGATGATCTGTAATCCCAATAACAGTGCCGCTACTATTACTTTTAAGGCCTACAATACAACTGGCACTCTGACCGCTACTCAACCCTATTCTATTCCGGCCAACGGTAGTGCTCAGGTAAATCTCTATAGTCTCTTTGGTCAGGCTCTGACCGGTTCAATGATTATTGAGGCGACCCAGCCGGTGACCGCTTTTCTACTATACGACAGTAATACGACAACCTGGAAAGCGGGATTAAGCGCAATTCCGGTTCAGTAAGGAGAGGAAATTATGAAAAGAACCAGTATCTGGACGGCAATATTTGTCTTTTTCGCTTTGCACTTGATAGTTTTTACACCTGATTTGTTTGCTCTGCAGGGCTCCTCAAGGGTTGTTAATCCAATTTACCAGGATCGTTATGAAGATGGTTTCAGCCAACCCCAACAAACCGCAGAAAAGAGGTTGGCAACCACGGTCACCTGTACATCTTACGCTGCGTTTAAAAGTGCCCTGCACGCTGCCATGACCAACCGTGAAACTAATGTCTCGCTCCGTTTGCAGTACAGTTTTGCTTTTGCTGACGTTGGTAGTATACTTGAGCAGGCTATTGATGAAATTGAAATGAGTGACGATTATCTCTGGTTCAGTTGGCAAGACTATAAAGCAAATTGGCAAGGTTACGACAATGATGTGACGATAACCTTTGTTTTTCAATATGACACCACCGTAGCCCAGGAGCTTGAGATCACTAATCGTGTCAACCAGATATTGTTAACGATTATTTCCGTCGGGATGAACGATGAGGAGAAGGCCAAGGCTATTCACGACTGGGTCGTTCTCAATGTCGCTTATGATATGAGTTATGAACGGCACTCTATTTACAATGCCCTAATCGAAGGACTTGCAGTTTGTGAAGGGTATGCGCTGTTGATGTTTAAAATGCTTGATAGTTGTGGGATCCCGGTGCGGATTGTCAGCGGTACGGGGAGTGGTGAAGCGCACGCCTGGAATCTGGTCTATCTCTGTGCGGCCTGGTTCCATGTTGATGCGACCTGGGATGACCCGGTACCAGATGTACCAAGTCGGGTTTTGTGGGATTATTACAATCTTTCCGACAATCAGATTGCCGCAGATCACGTCTGGGATCGGGTTGTTTATTCCGGGCAAGTTGCAAGTACGGTCTATGTAGAGGGAATCTGTGGCAACCAGAATCCGGGTTATATCATGACCTATTACATCCCCTATCTTTCGACCGACGACTTCACAGTGCGCTGGACCGGTATGGCCATGGCCAATCCTGATCAGCAGAGCTGTAATGTTCAGGTCAGCTATAATAGTCACAGTGGCATCCTGCTTGATCGGGAAAATAAGACGATTCCGGCATTCGGTCAGAGCGTTTTTATCGCACCGACTCCTTCCGGGACTGAAGGCTGGATCAAGATTGAAGCCACCACCAACCTTGACGGGTTGGCCCTGATCGGTCAGGCGACGCCGTCGACCATGTACGATATGGATATGAAAGCAAGCCTTCATACCCGTTTTCTACTCTCGCATCTGGCGGCTGATACGAGTGTCTGGCAATCAATTGTCATGGCCTGCAATCCCAACAATACGGCTGCGACGTTGACCTACTCCTATTACAATCAGGCGGGTCAATTGATAGCGACAAAACCCTCTTCAATTCCGGCCAACGGCAGTGTTCAGGACAACCTTTATAACCTTTTCGGACAGAATCTGGCCGGTTCGATGGTTATTGATTCAACTCAGCCGATTACCGCATTTATGCTCTACGACAGTTTGACCACGGCCTGGAAGGCAGGGCTCAGCGCCTTACCTTTGGATTAGGAGGCAGGTGGCAGAGGGCAGTCGGCAGTGAGTTCATGACTATTGATCACTTGATTTTTAGTTGCAGGATGGTCATCTAGGAGCCTTTTTATAGGTCTCCTTCATGAAGAAAGTGCAGAAAAGTGCCAGTAGGGCGGCTCCGCTTAAGAGCAGCAGGAGACGGGAGTAGGCTTCGGGGGCGTAAGCTCCCGAAGCTGTTTTGGGATAGATATCGAGGATTTTTCCCATCAGGGGCATGAAGACCGCACCCCCTAAAAAGGGAAAAAGGTTGACGGTGCCGACTGAGGTGCCGGCGATCTCCACTGGAAAGAGCTCCTTGGTCGTCGTAAAACCGATAACGACAATCGCTGAGGCGCTGAAAGAGAAGAGAAAAAAGAGCAGATAGAGAACCGGGTGAGGCAGGTTGTCGGGAAAGCTGGCAAAACAGAGTAGCACCAGAGTTAATATGCTTGTGCAGAAGATGAAAACCTTTTTCCGGCTTCGTAATACTTTTTCAGAGAGATAGCCCAACAGCGGGCTACCGATGATCATGCCCCAGGCGATCATGCTTAAAACCGACCCGGCCTGGGCCCGGGTCATATCATAGAGATGCATCAGGTAGGGGCCGCCCCAGAGGGCTCCAAAGCCGAAAAAGATGCCGCAGTCGAGGAAGAACCAGATTGCGATCGGCCAGAATTTTTTCTCTGTTATTACTCGCAAAACTCCTTCCCAAAGCGTTATTTTTTCAACTTCATTCAGAGCCTTATCACTGATTCCGTCAATCTGGTTCAGATTGGGCCAGCCTTTGTCCGCAGGTTTATCCCGCACGATCAGCCAGACCATGATCAGCAAAACAAAAGTGGCACCGCCGATGGCCTCAAATGAGAGGCGCCAGCCGAATTTAGCTGTCATCAGGGCTAAAAGCCAGGTCGCGGCTATCACCCCGAGGCCGCCGACCGCGTTGAGAATGCCGGCCATAATTGCAAATTCGTGGGCTCTGAACCATTGCGAGAGGATTTTCATGGTTGGAATAAAGACCATTGAAACCCCGAAGCCGACCAACAGACGCCCGATAAAGGCCGTGGTGAAGTTTTGAGCCAAGCCAAAAACAAGACTGCCGATGGCGGCGATCAGCAGAAAACAGGTCACGGTTTTTCTGGGGCCTAGGGAGTCAGAGAGGAGGCCTGCGGGCAGTTGCATGGCGGCATAGCAGTAGAAATAGACCGAGCCTAAAAGGCCCATCATGCCGGCCGATAGCTGAAACTCTCTGACGAGGTCGTTGGCCACTACCGAGAGGGAGAGGCGGTGAAAGTAGACAAAAAAGTAGGCTGTGGTCAAAACCGCAAAGATTAGCCAGCGGTAGTGTAAAACTTTTTTAGCGTTATCTCTATGGTTATGAGTTGGAGTCATTTTAAGCAAATCCTATTGGGACCAATGTAGGTGGACATTTTACGAATCCATTAGAGCCTGTTTTACGGCCAAGCCTAGCTGGGTGAGTAGATATGGTTTTTTAACAAATTTTCCGGCCCCGATGTTCTGGGCCTTTTCAACCTCCAGGTTTTCTGAAAAACCACTGGCAATGATAGCTTTTTGATGGGGGCGAAACTTAATGATCTCTTCGTAGGTTTGGCGTCCGTTCAGACCGGGACCCAAGATCATGTCAAGGATCAGTAAGTCAACTTCACTCTTTTTCAAGTACACGATTGCCGCTTCTCCGGAATCAACACATTCTACATTATATCCGAGCATGGTTAGCATCTGGCTGGCGATATCCCGCTGTTGGGGCTCATCATCGATGACGAGAATTTTCTCACCTTGACCGATTAACTCTTCGTCATGATTGTTTTTTGGCTGAACCGATAGTGTTTCTCTGGAGGCGGGGAAGTAGAGCGTGAGAGTTGCACCATTTTTACCGGACTCAGCTGTTACTCCACCTCCACAATCTTGAACTGTATTCCAGACCACGGCCAGTCCCAGACCGGTACCGCTGCGACCCATCTTTTTCTTGGTGTAAAAAGGCTCAAAGATATGTTTGATATCTGTATCACTAATCCCGGGGCCACTATCCGAGACTCTTACAATGGCGTACTCTCCGGTTTTCATGTAGCAGTTTTCAGCAATGGGTTGATCGATGTACTGGTTTTGGGTCGAAATGACAATATGGCCCTTTCCGTTAATGGATTCGGCGGCATTAAGCATCAGATTCATGAGACATTTCTGAATGTGGCTTGGAGACCCGGAGATATTAAGCAGTTCCGGTTCAAGCTCCGTCATCAAGTCGATATTGGCATAAGTTGATTTGAGTTTTAGAGACTCAGGTGAATCCAGATAGTGGGAGATCAAGGTGTTGAGATTTATGGTCTCCCTGGTTGCCGCAACCCCGCGGGCCACCGTGAGCAGGTCGGCCACCACATCAGCCGCCCGTTGCCCTGATTCACGGATTGCTGTGATCGGTTTTCGTAATTTACTCTCCTCGGGAAGCTGCATCAAAAGCAGATCGGGATAACCGACGATCCCGGAAAGGATATTGTTCAAATCGTGGGCGACGCCTCCGGCCATCAAGCCGATAGCCTCCATCTTGTGAGCTTGTTGCAGTTGCTGCTCAAGTTGTTGGCGTGTGTGTTCTTCTTCTTGTTTTAAGGTGATGTCGCGGTTAATCCCGCGGTAACCAAGAAGGGATCCATCATCGTTGAAAAAAGGCACACTACTGCTTTCAAAGGTGACTTTTTTACCGTTTTTCGCTGCAACTGTATTTTTTAAACTAGAGACAGTTTGTTGTTCTTTGATTACATTGCGAGATCTCTCTTTGACCCGGGTTGCTTCTTCAGGAGTCATTAACTGATAGATGGATTTACCGATCAGCGCTTCGGGGTCGTAACCGATAAATTGCTTTACATTCGGGCTGAGATAAGTAAAATTAATATCTTTGTCGGTTTCCCAGATCAAGTCATTTGAAGATTCAACCAGGGCCCGAAACTTCTCTTCACTCCGGCTTAACTCCCTGGTTCTTAATTCTACGGCCCGGCGCAGGTAGAAATTCCAGAAAATCACTCCGAGGGTCAGAAGTATCAGGCCTGAGAGAATCAGGAGTATGGATGTGCGATGGCGCTCTATCCAGGTCTGTTGAGATGAATATTGGACACCGGTCCATTTTTTTGTAATCTGGTCGAAAACTCCGCGATCCCGGGCCCGGGCCAACCCTTTTTTCAAAATGCCTGCCAACTCTTTCTCCCCATCTCGGGTCGCCATACAGTTTTCGCCGATATAGAGGGGCTCGCCGACAGATTTGAGATGATGATTGAGGTTATGGCTGAAGAGGTGGTAAAGCACAATTTGTTTGTCGCCGATTACGACGTCAGCATCGAAATCGATAACTTTATCGGCCGCTTCAGCAAATGTGGCAGTTGATATGAGCTCGAACCGGATACCTTGGGCCTGTAAAAATTCAGCCGCATAATCTCCTTTCTGCATAGCTATCCTTTTGCCTTGCAGATCTTTTAACTGGGTGATGTCAGGTCGTTCAGAACGCACAAATATCAGGGCCGGAACCGGCCAGGTTGTTTCCGTAAAATCAAACTTATCATCACGTTTTTGACTGTGAAAGAGGCTTGTCAGAACATCCGCTTGGCCGCTCAGGACCGCCTCCTGAGCCTCTTTGAAAGACATATCTCGAAATGAAACTTTAAAGCCCAATTCGGTAGAGATCCAGCGGGCCATCTCAATACACATCCCTTTGCGGCTGTTGTCTCTATCGACGAATTCAAATGGCGGATAGAGGGTTTGGCTGACAAAAATTATTTCACCTTTCTCCTGGAGCCAAGCCCGCTCAGCTTTTGAAAGTGGGGAGGCCTGCAAAGGGGAGACCAGCATGACAATGATAAAAAGGGTGGTAAAGCAGCGCGTGCAAATCTTTGTGTAGGTAGTCGTGAACACGTTTGACTCCTCAGATGAACTCAGATTCCGCAATAAGTTTAAGTTTTTTACTGCGCGTCAGTTTTTTGATGGCTGCTTCGCGGCGGCTTGCCAAGCTGCGCGATGGCACCTCTTCAAGATACGCCAGGGTTACCGGCAGGCGGGCCCGGGTGTAGCGTGCCCCGCGCTTTTCATTGTGGGTTTTCAGACGATTTTCAAGGTCATTGGTGATGCCTGTGTAGAGAGTATCATCACCGCAGCGAAGAATATAGACTTGCCAGCTTTTCATGAAATTGTCTGTTCAATCTTTCGGGTTGTGCAATGTCTTGATTTTAAGGGCAATTGTTTCAAGTTGGGTCGCAGATATATGGTTTTGGCTCCACCAGTTAGGTTGGATCGGTGAATAGTCGAGAGTATAGATCTGATTTTTGTAGAATATCGTCAAATTTAACTTAAAGTCAAGGTTTGTCTGCAATGTCTTCTGGACAGCCCGAAGCGGCTGTGTTAATTTCCGCTTTAAAGTTTATGCTCGGGCAAAACCCTCTGGGATGGCTAAGCAAAAATTTCGATATACAAGAAGTAGTGATTTTTCAGGCGCGAGACCATACAATTAGTATGTCGAGTGCCTGGAAAATTGATACGACGTGGTAGATCGGACTTTTTGCTTAGCCATCAAAGTTTATCTTTTGGCGGTTTGGAGTATTGCATGCAATTGAATCGATATGGTCTCTGGCGAAAGCTCTTTTTAACTACTCTTTTATTTCTGTTTTTCCCTTTTACTTTACTGGCAACTGAAACTACCTTGAGTCACGGCCTGGCCCTCCATGGCAAATTGAAATATTCGTCAGATTTCAGCCATTTTGACTATGTCAACCCCGTGGCTCCGAAAGGCGGCACTCTGCGCCAGGCTGCAATTGGCACCTATGACACCTTTAATGATTTTATTTTGAAAGGGATAGCGGCCGCCGGTGTCGGTATGACCTACGATACCTTGATGGCCTCGGCTGAAGATGAGCCTTTCAGCCAGTATGGACTGCTTGCTGAGAAGGTTGAGCTCGCCAAAGATCGGACTTTTGTCATCTTTCATATCAACTCCAGAGCCCGTTTTCACGATGGTCATCCGGTGACGGCTGAAGATGTGGTTTTTACCTTTAACCTGCTCTTAGAGCAGGGACAACCCATGTATAAAAGGTACTACGCCGATGTTAAAGGGGTTGAGGCCCTGGATCAGAGCCGGGTGAAATTTACTTTTAAAGATGGTGATAATGCTGAACTTCCTTTGATTGTCGGTCAACTTGTGGTTCTGCCCAGTCATTTCTGGAAGGATAAAGAGTTTAATGAGGCCGGTCTCGATCTGCCGCTGGGCAGTGGCCCCTATCGGATCAAATCTTATGTTTCCGGGAAATCGGTAGCTTACGAAAGGGTTACCGACTATTGGGCGGCTGATCTGCCGGTCAATAAAGGTCGCTATAACTTCGACACTCTGATCTTTGATTACTATCGTGACGCAACCGTTGCCCTTGAAGCCTTTAAGTCAGGGGAGTACGATTTTCGCCATGAAAATGTCTCGAAAAACTGGGCCACCCTCTATAACGGTCCACAATTTGCGGACGGGCGCATTGTCAAAAAGGAGATTGTTCACGAGATTCCGCAAGGTATACAGGGCTTTGTCTTCAATACCCGGCGCCCTCAGTTTACCGATCGCCGGGTGCGAGAAGCCTTGATTTATGCGTTTGATTTTGAGTGGAGTAATAAGAATCTTTTCTACGATCAATATAAACGTAGCAACAGCTATTTCAGCAACTCCGAAATGGCCGCCACAGGCCCCCCCAGCCCGGCTGAGATGGAACTCCTTAAACCCTTTGCTGATCATCTTCAGGAAGAAGTTTTTAAGGACAGCTACCATCTGCCGACCACTGACGGGCGCGGTAATAATCGCGATAATCTGCGCCGGGCGGTAGCTCTTTTAAAGAGTGCCGGCTGGATAATTAAAGATAAAAAACTGGTTGATAAGAGTGCTAACCCATTTATCTTTGAGATCCTCCTGACCTCTCCGGCCTTTGAACGGATTGTTCTGCCTTTTAAGAGAAACCTGGCCCGTCTTGGTATCGAAACCAAGGTTCGGGTTGTTGATACGGCTCAATATCTTAATCGGGTACGGGAGTTTGATTTTGATATGGTCGTCTGGAGTTTCGGTCAGTCAAACTCACCCGGTAACGAACAACGCTACTACTGGCACTCCAGCGTCGTCGATATCTCCGGCAGTCGGAATCTGGCCGGGATCAAGGATCCGGTGGTCGATGCTCTGGTTGAAGAGATCATTCATGCTCCTGATCGGGTGAGTCTGGTGACCCGGGTGCGGGCTTTAGATCGGGTTTTGCAGTGGGGCTTCTATGTTCTCCCGCACTGGCATATCAGCACCTTTCGCATCGCCTACTGGAGCAAGTTGGCACAGCCCGAACTGGTTCCAAAATATGGTTTAGGTCTTATGACTTGGTGGGAGATGCCGAATGATGAATGATGAGTGATGAATGATGAGTGATGAGAGTGTTTTTCTTGTTCATCATTCATCATTTACTTGCCATTATATTCAATAAATTATTAAATTGATCAGTTATCTCTAAAATCAAGAAGCCAAAGTATTTGAATTCATGATCTCCTATATCCTGCGTCGTCTTTTGCTCATTATTCCCACCATGCTGGGAATTTTGACGATCAATTTCTTTATTATCCAGGCTGCTCCCGGGGGGCCGGTCGAGCAGATGATCGCCCGCCTTGAGTCCACGGTTGAGAGTGCGACGGTGCGGGTTGCCGGTAGTGACAATGCCGAGCTTAAGCAGAGTGCTTCACGATCTTTAAGCCCCGACAGCAGTTATCGCGGCGCCCAGGGACTTGATCCCGAGCTCGTCGCCGAGATCGAAGAACTCTATGGTTTTGATCAGCCCCTCTATAAGCGCTACTTCAAGTTGGTTTCAGACTATATCTGTTTCGATTTTGGTGAAAGTTTTTATCGTGATAAAAAAGTAGTCGATCTTTTGCTAGAAAAAATGCCGGTTTCAATCTCTCTGGGTCTCTGGAGCACGTTGATTATCTATCTGATTTCGATCCCCTTAGGGATTGCCAAGGCGGTGCGTCACGGCAGCCGTTTCGATGTCTGGAGCAGCACTTTGGTGATTGTCGGCAACGCCATCCCGGTTTTTCTTTTCGCCGTTATCCTGGTCGTCCTCTTTGCCGGCGGCACCTATCTCGACTGGTTTCCCTTGCGCGGTCTGACCTCCAACAACTTTGCCGAACTCTCATTAGTTGGCAAAATAGTCGACTATTTTTACCATCTGGCTCTGCCGGTTACGGCTATGGTGATCGGTGGTTTTGCGACCCTGACGATGCTGACCAAGAACTCTTTTCTTGACGAGATCGGCAAACAATATGTGATTACGGCCAGAGCCAAGGGCCTAAGCCGTAACCAGGTGCTCTACGGTCATGTTTTCCGTAATGCGATGCTGATTATCATCGCCGGTTTTCCGGCCGCTTTCATCAGCATGTTTTTTGCCGGCTCGCTTTTAATCGAGGTTATCTTCTCACTCGACGGTCTAGGTCTTTTAGGTTTCGAGGCGACCATCGGCCGTGACTATCCGGTGATGTTCGGAACCCTCTATATCTTCACCCTGATCGGTCTTTTGACCAATCTTTTAAGCGATCTCTGTTATATGGTAGTCGACCCGCGTATCGATTTCGAGGCTCGGG
>DAOWIX010000094.1 GCA_030640695.1 Deltaproteobacteria bacterium
CATCACCAACAGACTTCGATATCAGGTCCAGGACATCGCACGCAAATGCGACCCGCCGGTAAACATTGCCCTTGAGGGGCTAACAAATGTCCTTATCATAGAGGTTCGCGAGGGAACCGACAAACCATACTCCTGCAAAATCGTCAGAGCTTGATCGGCAAATAAGGTTTTGTCGCGCCGGGATGCATCCTGAAGCCACTCATCAAAAAGTGGAGATGCAGCTGATTTGCCCACCAACGGCAAAGGTGTATCGGGAATCACTGCTGCAGACCGATTCAGGCTCCGCTCACGTGAAACCGACAGGGCCTCAAGTGCTATCAAAGGCTCACTGAAAATGGGAATTGAAATCTCCGCCATCACCTGTGAAACCGCGCTAATACTGGAAAAGAGAACCAGGGTAACGGGCTTGTTATGACGGGCAATTAAACTCTCAACCTTTTGCGCTAATCTCAAGGTCGCGGCAAATTCACTCTCGGCCTGAAAAACATGATTTAAGACGACCCCATCAACATCATCACGCTCTAATGCCATTTCAAGGATAGTCACATAATAGTCGATATCAAAAATATCACCAAGGTCAAGAGGATTGGTCAACTTGATAACTGAAGCCCTGAATTGGCTGGAGATTCGGGCGATAAAATCCTCGCTTAAACCCGGCAACTTAAAACCGGCGTCGGCGGCCGCATCAGCGGCGACTACGGCATGGCCGCCAGAGCGCGAAATCACCATCAAATTGTCGCCCCGCATGGCCGGTAACGAAAAAGCTTTAGCATAATTGATAAACTGCCCAAATGAATGTACTCGAAAAACTCCAGCCTGGCGACAGGCAGCATCGACAACCTCATCATCCACCGCCAAAGCGGCAGTGTGAGATTGGGCTATCACCTGACTCTGTGGCGAAGTATTTGATTTATGTAAAATAACCGGTTTTTTACAATTTTTAAGAGCGTCTATGAAAGCCCGACCTTTATCCATACTCTCAAGATAGAGACCGATCACTTTAGTCTCTTCGTCATCAGCCAGAAAATTAAGATAGTCGACCTCATCCAGATTACTCTTGTTACCCATACTGATAATCTTGGCGACGCCTAAATTTTCCCGACAGCCAAGACCAATATAGGTTAATGCGAGACCACCACTCTGGGAGATCACCGACAAACCTCCAGGCACAATCTCCGCCGGTGAGAGTCGCATAAAAGGCAGACAAAGGCCATTGTGACGGTTGATGATACTGATACCGTTAGGGCCAACAAATCTGACCTTATGCTTTTCGGCTAAGGCTTTGATCTCCTCTTCAAGGGCTTGGCCCGCCGCAGAAAATTCACTAAATCCACCACTTTCTATCACCATCCGGAAGATTTTTTTCTCGATACAGGAGTACATCAAAGAGGGTATAGAAGCCGCCGGGATCAACATAACTGCAAGTTCGATAGAGTCCGGCAACGCGCCCATCTCGGTATGAATCGGATATCCGAGATAGGTTCCCGCTTGCTTACCAAAGAGATAGAGATCGCCGTCCCAACCAAAATCAACCAGGTTGGCGACAATATTCTGGGCCAGATTATTGGGGTGTTCCGAAACTCCGACAACGAGAATCGAAGTCGGATTAAATATTTTTTCCATGATTTATAGTTTCCTCTTCCTGTATCATTTCTAACTCTTCCCAGCGAGCATAGAGTGTTGCCAATTCACTTTCAACTTCCGACAATCTCTTTTTTGCCTGCGGCACGGCGCTGCTACCTCCTTGATAAAAGGCCGGATCGGCCATGGCATCATATAATTGCTTCCGCTCTTTTTCAAGAAGTTCAAGCTCTGCCGGCAGACTATCGAGTTCGGCCCTCTCCTTAAAACTCAACTTTCGGGCTTTTTCAGTGCGCGGTTTCTCTTTGCTTTTGTTATTGTTTTTTGGATCCAATCCAGGCAACGGCTCAGCTACGGGCCGCTGCATGAGCCAATCATCATAACCGCCGGCATACTCCTGCACCATCCCATTCTCCGAAAAAACCAGAGTGCTGGTGACAACGTTGTTGATAAATTCGCGATCATGACTGACCAGCAACAGCGTCCCTTGATAGTCAGCCAAGAGCTCTTCCAGGAGCTCTAAAGTCTCTATATCAAGATCATTAGTCGGCTCATCGAGTACTAGAATATTGGCGGACTTCGCAAAGAGACGGGCCAGAAGCAGACGATTGCGCTCACCTCCAGAGAGGGTTCTGACCGGCGAATGAGCCCGGTCAGGGGTAAAAAGAAAATCTTTGAGGTAGCCAATCAAATGCCGCCGCCGGCCATTTATCTCAAGCGTATCATTTCCGTCCCCTAAATTTTCAAAAACTGTCTTATCTTCGTCGAGCTGCTCGCGCTGTTGATCAAAATAGAGCGTCTCAAGATTGCTGCCAAGCCTAATCGTGCCCTCAGTCGGCAACAATTCACCGAGCAGGATTTTAAGCAGGGTTGTTTTACCGGAACCATTGGGGCCGATAATCCCGATCTTATCACCTTTCAAAATTGTCGTGTTAAGTTTATCGATAACCGGTTTTTCGTCATAAGCAAAGGAGGCCTCTTTGCAAACCGCAACCAGTTTACCGGAGAGACCTGCCTTACTGATCTCCATCTTTACCTGACCCACTTTTTCACGGCGTTGATGGCGCTGGTCGCGCATTTTCAACAAATCCCGTACCCGACCTTCGTTGCGGGTTCGCCGGGCTTTTATCCCTTTACGAATCCACTCCTCCTCGCGCGCAAGTTTTTGGTCAAACCGTTCATTCTGAACGGACTCTGCATGCAACATCTCCTCTTTACGACGCAGATAGTTGCTATAGTTTCCCGGCCAACTGGTAGCTTTGCCACCGTCAAGATCAACAATCCTGGTTGCCAATTTCTTTAAAAGTTCGCGATCATGAGTAACAAACAAGAGGGTTAGAGAGCTGTTTAAGAAAAACTCTTCAAGCCAGATAATGGCCTCAATATCGAGATGATTAGTGGGTTCATCAAGCAGAAGAAGATGGGGCTCGGTGACCAGAGCCTGGGCCAGCATAACTCGCCGTTTCAAGCCCCCGGAAAGGGTCGAAAAAGGTTGTTCACTATCAAGTTTCAGTTGCGTCATAACCAGATCGACCCGCTGTTGCACCTGCCAGGCCCCGGCGATTTCGATCTCTTTTTCAACCTCAGCCAACGCCTCCAGAGCCGCCTCGTCAGCGTTCTCAGAGACTTGAAGAGTTACAACATGATAACGCGCCAGAAGTTGTAATAGATCTCCCAGACCCCCGACCACGACATCATAGACCGTACCGTCCAGAGACCCTGGCACCTCCTGTGCGAGCCGGGCGACCCGCAAACTTTGGGAGAAAAGAACCCGCCCGCTATCAGGTTGCAGCTCTCCGGCGAAAAGTTTCATCATGGTAGACTTGCCCGCCCCATTGCGACCAACCAAACAGACCCGTTCACCGTTTTCAATTTCAAGATTCACTTTATCAAGCAAGGGAGCTCCACCAAACCCCAGAGAAATGTCCTGCAAACTAACCAATGCCATTATTTAAATGCCCGCATGAGATAAGATAAATTAAAGAACAAGAAGAAAGATGAGAGGAAAAAGTTCCCCTTGACTTTCTTTCAAACAAATACATATATTCACATTCTTGATGGCAATGATTTTTTCATGCTCATCAACATCCAAATGGTTCCTTAGTAACAAAAGATGGTAACTGTGCAGGTGCCCATAATTCAAAAGTTAAGAGG
>DAOWIX010000135.1 GCA_030640695.1 Deltaproteobacteria bacterium
CGTGGAGATGTTATAGCTATCGACCATTTCGGGGCTTCAGCCCCGGCGTCAGTGCTTTTTCAACAGTTTAGAATTACTAAAGAAGAGATTATTAGACGGGCCGTGGGCTTGTGTGCAGGGCTGTGATGAATGATGAATGATGAGTGTAATCTTTTTTTCATGACTCATCATTTCTTTCAAAGGTGGTGTAGATATGTCCGATATTATTCTGAATAGTTTAGAAACCCATGCAGGAACAGGATCTAAAGCGCTGGCTGAGCGCTTAAGTCGGTGGGATAAAGATGATATCGCGGCTCGCATCTGGCAACGTGACGGCACTGTCTGGGTTGGTGATCCGGAGCTTGCTCAAAACACTCCTGAATTAAGTAATCGTCTGGATTGGCTCGAACTTCCCGAGATAATGGTTGAAGCTCTCTCTGACCTCGATGGATTTATCGTCGAGGTGTTAGCTTCAGGTTTTACGCGGGTTGTTGTCCTTGGGATGGGGGGCAGCAGTTTGATTGCCGAGGTCTGGGCCAAGGTGTTTGGCGTGGCTGAAGGCTTTTTTCCGGTCACTATTCTTGACAGCACCCATCCCTTGGTCGTTTCCAGCGTCATTGAATCTGGAGATCTTGAGAGTACTCTCTTCCTGGTTTCGAGCAAATCGGGCGGAACCCTGGAAACCCTATCCTTCTTTAACTTTTTTTACCATCAATTAAGCCTCCTGAAAGAAAATCCTGGTGAAAACTTTGTCGCAATTACCGATCCCGGCTCCAAACTTGAGGGTCTGGCGCGGGATCGAGCTTTTCGTAAAACCTTCCCTACACCTTCCGAGGTTGGCGGTCGTTATTCGGCTCTGACCCTATTTGGTCTTCTGCCGGCGGCCTTGCTGGGTTTGCCGGTTAAGGATCTTTTGGAAAAAGCTCAGGCGATGATGGCAGCCTGTGCCCCCGAGATCAACGCTGGGGACAATCCGGCTCTGCAATTGGGAGCCTTTCTTGGCGAGATGGCACAGGCTGGTCGCGATAAACTGACTCTGGTATTGTCTCCGCAATTGCAGCCTTTTGCGGTATGGCTCGAACAACTGATTGCAGAAAGTACAGGTAAAAAAGGTTTCGGTCTGGTACCGGTCATTGTTGGTGGATATGAAAATCTGCCTTTTCTCGATAGAGATAATGAGCCTGCAAAGGATCGTCTTTATCTTTTTCTGCGACTTGCAGATGACGAAAATTCGGCGCTTGATCAGGCCTGGAGCAGGGTTCAGGTAGATCAAGAACCATCAGCTTTGATAACCATTAATGAAATTTTGAACTTGGCCCAGGAGATCTGGCGTTTTGAGCTTGCAACTGCGGCCGTTGGGGTCGTTCTGGGTCTCAACCCCTTTGATCAACCAGACGTTGAAGCGGCCAAAATCGGGGCCCGCCAAGCGATGCTCGCCTGGCAGGAGAGTGGAGTCTTGCCGACGTTAGAGAGGCTTTTTGATGGGGCTGATTTGAAAATTAACGGCAGTCATCATTTCGCCGGCATTGCCAATCTAAAGGCCGGGCTCAAAAGATTTATTGATGCCGTCACTCCTGGTGACTATATCGCTCTGCTGGTCTATTTGCCTCAGACTCGGTCGCTTGATATGGCCCTGCAACAACTCCAAAAAAAGTTGCAAGATTTTTGTCGGGTGCCGGTGACCATCGGTTACGGCCCCCGTTTTCTGCACTCTACCGGCCAGCTTCATAAAGGTGATGGCAATCACGGTCTCTTTTTGCAGATCAGTGGTGCTTTGGAGAAGAATTTGCCGTTACCGGATAGCGGTTACAGTTTTGCCACCTTGATTGCCGCCCAGGCCCAAGGTGACTATCAGGCTCTGCGAAATGCCGGACGCCGGATTATGTCCTTGGAATTGGCGAGCGCCAATATTGATAAAATTCTGCTCTCTCTGGCCGACAATGAGTAAGCTGGTTCTGGCCGGAGATATTGGCGCGACAAAAACCAACCTCGGCCTTTTTAGGCAAGGTTCACAAGGCCTGGAAAGAGTATCTTTTTGCAACTTTCCGAGTTGTGAGGAAAAGGGGTTTGTCCGGCAGGTCAGAGCATTCTTGTGTCAGAATGGAGCGGAGTCAGAGTTGGCGGCGATCTGTTTTGGTGTGGCCGGGCCAGTTCATGATGGTTGTGTCGAGGCCACCAATCTCGGTTTGAAGCTCAACGAAAAGGCTTTGCAAAGAGAGTTCGCTTGTCCCACTCTCTCTCTGGTTAATGATCTCTATGCCACGGCCGCTGCCATTCCTCTACTTGAGGACGGTAAATTAGCTGTTTTGCAACCGGGAAGTAATGCTCAGAGCGCCAGCGCAACGACTGTGGTTCTGGCTCCGGGTACCGGTCTGGGGATGGCCTTTCTGATTGGAGCGAAAAACCTTCACATTATCGCTTCCGAAGGCGGTCATGCCGATTTTGCTCCTCGTAATGAAGATGAAGTTGAGTTATGGCGTTATCTTAAACTTCGCTTTGGCCGGGTCAGCCGGGAGCGTTTGCTTTCCGGGCCCGGCTTGCTCAATATCTATGACTGGCTCAGGCAAAAGGGCGGAACCCCAGCTTGCGCTATAGCGACCTCCTCTCTTTCCGCTTCCAAGGCGAGTGCTGCGGAAGTTGTTGCCGCCGCTGATATTGGCGAAGATCGCTTGGCTGTGCAAGCCTTGGAAACCTTTGTCTCCCTGCTCGGAAGTGTGGCAGGCGATCTTGCCGTTACCGGAATGGCTGCCGGAGGGCTCTTTCTGGCGGGCGGCATTCCAGTCAAGATTATCGACCATTTGTTTAAGGATCGATTCCTTTCAGCTTTTCGCGACAAAGGTCGTATGGCCTCTTGGCTTGAGCGAGTTCCGGTAAAAGTTGTTCTTGATCCTGAAGCGGCTCTTTTAGGGGCGGCCCGAATTGCTTCTTGTGCAGTGGTTTAGCATTAGACGTTGGCCGGAGTTTTCTCAATATTTCAGTTGACATCAACCAGTTACCAGTGCTTTTTATTCTGACAACTCAGACGGCCGGGGCTCCCAGGTCTTTGGCAATGACATCTTGAATAAATTCGAGCATGCTCTTGCCGTCCTTATATGGAACTTTAATGTTGGCGTGCATCTTGTCTGAAGCGATAAGTTCTTCACTGTTACCAATCAGGGCCCAACCTTTACCCTTGTAAGTTAAGACCAGTCCATCTTCCATCGTGTAGCATTTCACCTGTTCTGACATCTTGTCTTTACCTCATTGAAAATTTATTTTATAAGAAGAATCAGTGCTGTCAGGTTGAAAACTTGCATTGATAAAAATCTAGGGATATCGGGTTGTTTTTGCGTTAGAAGTGGAAGAAAATCACCCGATATCCCGGGTTGCAAATTCCTAACCGGACACCACTGAAGAAGAATATATAATTCTCTATAGTAGTAGTGAGATGTGAAAAGTGCAAGACAGTATTTTCACCCTTTTTTATCTTTTTTGATGATGCGCTTATTTGCCAGCGATGAGAACGCTCTTTTTCCGATCAGGGCTCAGGTACAAGAGTTCATTAACGGTGATCTGTTGATAGTCGTTGAAGGTGGGGTAAGCCACATTGGTGCGGTCGGGCTCAGCCAGCCGCGGCCAAGTATAAGTTCTCCTGGACAAAAACGAGCTTCCACCTCTCTTTTTACGGTTTTGGGCCACCGTGATGATGAAATTGTTAATGAGATGAGTGATCTGATTGTTGCGGCTACAGGCCGAACCGTGGTAGTTGTTGCCGGTCTCCATTTTCCTGAGCTTAAGAGAGAGGATATTGGTCTGTTGCAAAAAGAGTGGCAAAAACTTGCGCGGCAAATTGGTAAATCTTTTAAGACGGAGGGCAAGGATGTCTGAAGCGGCTGCCGTAAAATCACTTGTTGTTGGTATCAGTGGGGCTTCTGGGGCTCTCTATGCTATCCGCCTGCTAATGGCCTTACGCGATATTCAAGAGGTTGAAACCCATCTCGTTATCTCTCCGGCGGGCGAGCAGATGGTTAAGCATGAGGCTTCAATGAAGCTTGATGAAGTTGTCGGCCTGGCTGATTTTAACTACTCTTCCGATGATTTTTTTGCCCCTATGGCGAGTGGTTCTTTCCGGGCTGCCGGAATGGTGATTGTCCCCTGTTCAATGAAAAGGTTAGCCGGTATTGCCAACTCTTATGGTAACGACCTTATGGGCCGAGCTGCTGATGTTATGCTCAAAGAACGTCGTCGCCTGGTTCTGTTGGTTCGTGAAACCCCTCTGCATAGTGGACATCTTGAATTGATGCTCAAGGTTAGTCGTTTAGGAGGGGTGATTATGCCGCCGGTTCCGGCCCTCTATCAGAAACCTGCCACCATTGTCGAGATGGCCGATCATACTGTTGGCCGTATTCTTTCACTTTTTGATATTACAACCAAGCTCTATCAACCCTGGGGAGAAAAAGGAGTTAAATGTGAAAAAGAATAAGTTTAATAGTCCGGTTCGTGTCCTGGCGCTTCTGCTCTGTTTCTGTGGTGTCCTCTTTTGTCGTCCACTCGCGGTTCAAGCCGGTGGTGGTAACTCCTATCCATTGGGGGCTGAAGCCTTTATGGTCGGAGCTTTCCCGCCGCCGGGGTTTTATTTAATGAATTATACTTATTATTATACGGCTGATGAATTAAAGGATGATAATCGTAATAATAATCCGGTTTTTGATGAAGTAACCGTCTGGGCTGATGTTGTGCGTGGTATCTGGATCAGCGATTTTCAGATTCTTGGCGGCAGTTATGGCCAGCATCTCTTTGTCCCTTTTCTCAATGTCGATCTTGATTTCAAAGTCCCGGTCGGGCCGAAAACGAAACGAAGTTACAGTGATACCGATATACCTTACGTGATTTACAGTCCCTTCTTACTTGGGCATCACTTTATGCAAGGCAAACTGCATACGGCTCTCTCACTTGTCGATATCTATATCCCGACCGGTCAGGATGACGAAAACCTGGCTGGAGTCGGGCACAATTTCTGGACCTTTGAGCCAGCTTTCGCGATCACCTGGATGCCTGGTCCTTTCGAGTTTTCAGTCAAGATGATGTACGATTTTAACACTACTCAGGATGACTGTCCGACGCCTTATGGTTTTAATGTCGACCGTGATCCGGGTGATGAATTTCATTGTGACTTCAGCGCTTCTTTCGGACTCAGTAAGAGTTTGCGGCTGGGGCTCAGCGGTTACTATTATCAACAGGTCACCGACGATGATTATGATATCGATTCGACCCTGCCACCACCTGTTCAAGATCTTTTGAGAGAGGATGAAGGCAACCGGAGCTCAGTTTGGGCCGTGGGGCCGGGGATCTGGTATAACTATAAAAATCTCTTCTTCTCATTTCGTAGTCAGTTTGAGTTCGAAGCCAAAAATAAATCGGAAGGGGTTAATGTCTGGGGCAAGATAACTTACGCTTTTTGATCAATTTGTATTTTTAGAGCAAAAAAAGAGGGGGGACACCATATGGTGTCCCCCCTCTTTTTTTGCTCTAAAAATACAAATTGATCAAAAAGCGTAAGTTATCTTGCCCCAGA
>DAOWIX010000004.1 GCA_030640695.1 Deltaproteobacteria bacterium
CATGTGGGTGTTGACGGCGGTCAGTTTGGCATCGAGATCGTCGATGAAGTTGAGAAGGATGGCTTCCTGGGTTTTGGGTCTTTTCGGGGAGCCGTATTCATATTCGCCATGATGACTTAAAATGAGATGTTCAAGCAGCATCAGGGTTGAGGCCGGAAAACCTTTTAAGGTTGCGGCTTTCTCCTGAATCATACGAACCCCGATCATGACATGACCTAAGAGACGGCCGGAAGTCGAGTAGTCGAGATTGCGTTCATAGGTCAGTTCATGAATCTTGCCAATATCGTGAAGCAAAGCTCCGGCCAAGACCAAATCAAGGTTTATCTGGGGGTAGAGAGGGGTCACCTTTAAAGCGAGATGAGCGACCCCTAAGGTATGCTCAAGCAGACCTCCAAGCCAGGCATGGTGCATCGCCTTGGCCGCCGGGGCCAGAGCGAAAGCCTTGGCGAACTCCTGATCTTTGACAAAAAAGGCTTCGCTCAGCCGTTTCAGCCAAGGATCCCGAATGTCGATGATAATCTGCCGAAGGTCCCGTTCCAGGGTCGGGATATGCTTGTCGGTATGAGGTAAAAAAATTCGCGGATCTATCTCCCCCTGCCAGAGCTCAATAAAGTTCAGAGTCAGTTGCAGGTTGCCGTTAAAGAGTTGACTGCGCCCTTTGATATGAACACAGTCGCCCTCCTTTATCGCGGCCCCAGCCCGTTCAGCATCCTCCCAGAGAAAAGCGGCAAGCTCACCACTGCGATCGCCGAGTTTGAGGTTGAGATAATCTTTACCATTGCGACTGCGCGCCAGGTTTTTACGACGAACTAAGAGCCTAAGGTCAACCGACTGGTTCTCTACAATATCAGCAACCTTGATGCTGGAAATGGTCATAACCTCCCCTTGCGCCAAGCGCGGTTCGTGATCCATCGGCGAGCATAAAAACACCTTCTGCCACCGTAATTCGACCAATTCTAGTCAGCTCTACAACCGCTTTGGCGGCAAGCGTTTCAATCTTTGAGCGTTGCTTTGGAGACGCCGTAAAAAGCAGTTCATAATCTTCACCACCAGCCAGAAGAGCAACATAATCAACCAAGTCAGCTTCGAAAAAATCCCTGGCGGCAAATGAAAGTGGTAAACGGGAAACCTCCAGTTCAGCCCCAAGACCACCAGAATCGGTCAACAAATGACCAAGATCGGCAAGCACCCCGTCACTGACATCAAGCATAGCGGAAACGGCCCCGGAGGCGGCCAACATCTCGCCCAAAGCAACCCGTGGAGTGGGACGCAGATGCCGATTTTTGAGAAAATCTGCACTCTCATTAAGGGCTGATGGAGCTTGCAAATCCCCCTGCAGGAGTTTGAGCCCCAGATAACTGTCACCAAAGCTTCCAGACAGATAGATATCATCGCCAACCAGAGCCCCACCGCGCAAAATCGGCTTTCCCTTCAGGGCCAAACCGCAAAGCGTAACCGAAATCACCATCTGGTCAGCCTGCACGGTATCACCGCCCGCCAGTTGCACGCCATACTCTTTTGCAAGAAGCAAAAATGCGTCAACAAAACTTTCAAGCCATACTTTTTCAAGACGGGCGGGCAGAGCCAGGGAGAGATAGACACAGGATGGACTCCCTCCCATCGCCGCCAGATCACTCAAATTTACAGCCAGCGACTTATATCCAAGATCTGCCGCCGAGGTATATTCGAAATCAAAATGAACCCCCTCAACCAGCATATCCGTAGTCGTCAGGATCCCTTGACCGGCAAGCGGAGACCACCAGGCGGCATCATCGCCGATACCGAGTTTTAAGTCGTCGGTAGCTTCCGGCAGACGCTGCCTCAGGGCCTCAATGAAGCCGAATTCGCCCCAATCGGCAATAGTTAGAGGATCTTTCATTACAATCAATCATCGATAACAGAGTTGGCTTTCTTCCGGCTACGACTCTTTTTAACCGGCTTTTCGACCTCATCCGGCAGCGCCTCAGGAGCACTGGTCAGAGCGTGGGTAACAACTTGATCGGCCATTTTAACCGGGATAATGGTCAACTGCCGGCGAATGTTAGGCGGAATCTCTTCCAGATCTTTACGATTATCTTCGGGAATCAAAATCGTTGTCGCGCCAAAACGTAACGCCGCCAGAACTTTCTCTTTCAACCCACCAATCGGCATCACCCGACCGGTCAGAGTCAGCTCTCCGGTCATCGCCACATTACGATAAGCGGGAATCCCGGTCAGAGCCGAAAGAATGGAGGTCAACATTGTTACCCCGGCCGAAGGCCCATCTTTCGGAGTAGCCCCGGCCGGAACATGAATATGGATATCATTCTCTTTGAAGATATCGGCTGATAAACCAAACTGCCGGGAACGGGAGCGAATAAAACTCATGGCCGCCTGGGCCGACTCTTTCATGACATCGCCCAGATGACCAGTTAAAGAGAGACTTCCTTTACCCGGCATCAGCATGGTCTCAACCAGCAACACAACCCCACCATATGGCGTCCAGGCCAAACCGGTGGCAACGCCGGCTTGATCCTCGCCCTGCCCACCCTCGGGCAGAAATTTAACCGGCCCCAAGAAACGATGCAGTGAAGCCGGGGTCATCATGGTCTTGCCGACTTTCTCTTTCTCCGCCACTTTGGTCGCCACTTTACGACACAGAGAACCAATTTCACGTTCCAGGTTTCGCACCCCTGACTCTCTGGTGTAACGGTTGATTACCGCTAACAAGGCCGTACGGGAGAAGGCGATATATTCGGCACTAATACCATTGGCCTCCATCTGTCGGGGAATCAGATAGCGTTTAGCAATATTCAACTTCTCTTCGTCGGTATAGCCGGAGAGTTCAATAATCTCCATACGATCGCGCAAAGCCGCCGGAATTGGTTCTAAAGAATTTGCCGTCGTAATAAACATCGTATGTGAGAGATCGTAAGGAACATTGAGATAGTGATCACTGAATTCGGAGTTCTGTTCGGGATCGAGTACCTCAAGCAGGGCCGAGGCCGGGTCGCCGCGAAAATCATTGCCGATCTTGTCAATCTCGTCCATCATAAAGACCGGGTTTTTGGTACCGGCCTGCTTTAAGCCTTGAATAATCCGGCCCGGCAGAGCCCCGATATAGGTCCGGCGATGGCCCCGAATTTCGGCCTCATCGCGCATGCCGCCAAGGGAGAGGCGATAGAATTTACGCCCTAAAGCGCGAGCCACCGATTTTCCAAGAGAGGTTTTTCCGACCCCGGGAGGGCCGACAAAACATAAGATCGGCCCTTTCATCTTGTTTTTAAGTTTGCAAACCGCCAGATATTCGATAATCCGCTCCTTGATCTTGCCCAGACCATAATGGTCCTCTTCCAGAATCTGGCGGGCTTTGGCAAGATTGAGATTATCCCGAGTTTTCTTATGCCAGGGAACATCAATCATCCAGTCAATATAGGTCCGAATAATATTGGCTTCCGCAGCATCGGGATGCATTCTTTCAAGACGTTCAAGCTGCTTGAGCGACTCGTCTAAAGGCTGTTTCGGCATCTTGCATTTTTTGAGCTTATCGCGGAGCTCCTCCATCTCGGCGGAACGATCATCGTGATCACCGAGCTCATTGCGGATCGCCTTCATCTGCTCTTTTAAGAAGTACTCCCGCTGAGTTTTGGTCATCTCCTCTTTGGCCGAATTCTGGATCTTGGCCTGCATAGTTAAAACCTGGAGCTCTTTAGCCAGAATTTTATTGATCTGACTTAAGCGCTTAAGACCATTGCGCTCTTCCATGAAAGATTGAGCAACCTTGATCTTAACCCCAAGATTAGAGACAATCAGATCGGCCAGACGCCCAGGGAGATTGATATTGTCGAGAATCATCGCCACTTCAGGCGCAATCGGCTTACCCAGCGAGATCGCCTTTTCCAGGCGATCCTTGACACTGCGCATCATGGCTTCGGTTTTTAGATCAAGCTTATCCTTTTCGATATCCTCAACCTTTTCAACCCGAACCTTAAATAGTGGATCCCGCTGTACTACTTCAGTGATCGCCGCCTTGGCCAGACCCTGCACCAAAATTTTGACGCGGCCATCGGGCAACTTCAACATCCGCATAATCATCGAAATCGTGCCGACCCGGTAGACCCCACTGCGATCAGGATTCTCCTCCCGAAGATCTTTTTGCGTGACCAGAAAGATAAGTCGGTCTCCGGCCAGAGCTTCGTCAACTGCCTTGATGGAAGCCTCCCGACCGACAAAAAGAGGCATAATCATAAAGGGAAAAACGACCACGTCACGTACCGGCAACAACGGCAACTCATCCGGCAAAACCAACTCTTCGCCCTCACCATTGCTCTCCTCTTGATCTTCGCCGGAGCCTTCTTCGATAACCGCCAAGACATCTTCAAGATCAAGCTCTTCATCTAACTCTTCCAGCTTAATCACCTCGGCGTCAACGACAACTTCATCCTGATCTTCACGTTCTAACTTCTGGGCCTCGCTATCATCACCTACAGAGCCTCCCCCGGTTCCATCTTCAGATCCCGTTTCATCATCAGATAAAGGAAGATCCTCATCCCGCTTTTTTTTATCGTCACTCACTGGCTAACCTCCAGATTGTATAAAACAATTAAATAAATCAACTTTAGTGGCTAAACTAACACGGCGAGCATTGCCCACCATACGGTTTCTGAAACATCATACTTTACAATTTGTAATGCTTTCGCAAACGCTCTGAAAGTTCCATTGTTAATTCGAAAACCCGGACAGCGCGGGCCGGCGTCAGCGACCCGGCCCCGCAACTGGGCGATACAAAACTCCGCTCCAAAACAGTCTTGAGCGGCATTCCAGCACTGCTCAAACGCTCCATTTGCGCCTTAAGCAAAGCCAACAAGGAGTCAACATCCTCACCATCAACCGCCGCACTGGTCGGCACCACGCCCCAGGCCAGATAGCCCCCGTCGCCAAGAAATTTTTCCAACTCCGCTTGATAGAGAAGCAGGTTCTCTCCATATTCGTAGGCATCAAAGTTTAGCAAGTCAACCCTGGTATCGAGGAGCAGAGACCAATCGGTATTGCCGCAGCAGTGCACTCCAGTCAAACCTTCAAGGCCGTCGCTGACCTCATTTAAGAGATCCCGCACCTGCTCTCTGGAGAGCGTGCAGAAGGCGGTTCCAAAAGAGACCATATAGGGTTCATCAAAAAAGGTAAGCGTCGGCAACCCCGGAAAACAGCGCTTGAGAAAGGTTTCCTGCCAGCGGGCTTTCATATTCAGATGTTTGACCACAACATCGGCCAGGGTCGAATCATAAATAATCGATCTTTTTTGGGCATCGGTAACCCCGAGACCAAAACTGATGGGCCCGGTCACATGCCCCTTGACCAGAACCGGCGCTTTTCCTTTATAGCGTTCGGCCAGAGCCGGCAGGCCCTGCCATAAACCACTGGCCCGCTCCCGACTAATTGCGAAATGGTCGAGTTCAGCTGCCATCACGGCCTCATAAAAGTGAGTTAACTGATCAACAAAATCGGCTTGCCCCGGATCAAGATAAAAGCGCTCTCCGACATCATCAAGAACCGCACCAGGCAACCCCTCTCCATACTGAACATACATCCCTTCGAGAAATGAACGGTTGGGCAGCTGCGGCCAGAAAGGAGCTTCCGGCAGACAGTTGGCAATCAAATCAAGGGTGGACTCAACTTCCGGATGGGGCAGGCTGCCGATAGCAATCGCCATACAACGCGGCAAAAAAGTCTTTCGCAAAGAGGGACTAGCCACATAAATCTCCGTATCCAAAAAACAGTGGGTAAAGATAAAATAGTAAAATTCAGCAGTTTTTTAAAAAACAACGATATTTTACTCTCGAAAACTCTATTTCTATCATAAATCTCACGATTTTAGCAACCATTTTACCTCTACTTCCAGCTATTGATTGACAATTGACCCGATTTTTACTAACCACTTGAACCTCCTAAGCAAAATATTTTATCCCGGCAAACAGATGACTCTTCCCTGGCACATAGAAGCACTCAACCCACCCTTTGGTGATCCTGGATTTTTTCTCCTGCACAGCTATAGCGGACAGGGCCTACTTCTTGATCTCGGCGATCTGCACAAGCTTTCGGCAAAACAGATTTTAAAAGTTTCACACATTTTTATCAGCCACGGCCATATCGATCATTTGATTGGCTTTGACCTCCTCTTGCGGATGACCTTAAACCACGCCAAACATCTACATCTATATGGTCCACCGGGAATTATCAAAATAGTCGAACACAAACTCCAAGGTTACTGCTGGAATCTGACAGCCCACCATGAGCTCCTGATTACAGCCCATGAGATCCATGAAAAAAGTATAGAGCAATGCACTTTTGCCTGCCGCCATAAATTTCACCCTGAACCCGGCATCTCCATGACCCGCAAAAGCTCTGCGATCTGTGAAAATCCGACCTTTACCATGGCCTCAACCACGGTTGACCATGGCATCGACTGCTTAGCCTTTGCCCTTAAAGAGCCTTTACAGATCAAGATCCGCCCCCAGGAGCTCAACCGCAGGGGCTGGCCTCCCGGCCCCTGGCTCAGTCAAGTTCAACAACATCTGCAATCGCAAAGCCCGGCGGAGACTATCATTGAGATTGCCGGGCACAGTTATCAACTCCAGGAGATTGCCGACGCTATCACCCAAATCAGACCCGGGTTAAAAATTGCCTACGTAACCGACACCGGCTTCACGCCAGAAAATCGCCAACGCCTCCTACCTCTGATTGATGGTGCTGACATTCTGCTTTGCGAAGCCGCTTTTTTGGAGTCGACCGCCGACAAGGCTGAGATAAGTAAGCATCTGACAGCCGCTCAAGCGGGTCAACTGGCCCACCAGGCCAACGCCAAAGAGCTCCGACTTTTCCACTTCTCCCCACGCCATTCAGATGAAAAAGAGGAATTCTACCGGCAGGCTGGAGAACACTTTAACGGCCCTATAAGTTAGAGAAAACAGGCTTAGTTAAAAAATTCTCACGAAAAAGAGATTGCTTTGTCAACCACCTTCTGCTACTTTTAGTAGGCAGTGTTTTACTGCACACTTAGACACTGCCCACTACAAAAACAGAGCCCACTATGCCGCTAAAACAACTGGAAATTTTTTTCTCGACTTACCAACCCGAAACCAAAACCGCAACCGATACGGTGCGAGCAGCGGTCCTCTGTCCACTCTATGTCGAAGAGAGCGTTCTAAAAATACTCTTTATCAAACGCTCGCAAACGGTCAAGACCCATAAGGGTGAAATATCTTTCCCCGGCGGGGTTCGGGAGACCCGGGATTTTTCTCTGGAGGCGACCAGTACTAGAGAGACGGAAGAGGAGATCGGCGTCCAGGAGAGTGACATCACCATTTTCGGAGGCCTAGATGAAGTAAATACGACAACCGGTTTTCTGGTATCGCCTTTTGTCGGGAGCATCCCCCACCCCTACAATTTCAACCTCTCTCCAGATGAGGTCGACAGCCTGATAAGTGTGGCGATTGATGATTTCCTTGAGCCGGCCGGTAATCGCCAGATAGCCCTC